>JAEZIL010000314.1 GCA_023436685.1 Bacteroidota bacterium
CCCTTAGAAAGGGTAGCACCCTACACTATCCCAAGCGCTTTAAGAACAACAAAAGAAACGTGACGCTGGAAGGAGAAGCTTTCTTTGAAGTGGCGCGTAATGAAAACGCACCTTTTATTATAGATGCACAATCAGCATCGGTTACTGTGCTTGGTACTTCTTTCAATGTAAAATGCACTAAAAATGCCGCGAGCGTAATTGTAAAAACCGGGAAAGTACAAATGGCCAGCCAAAACGGCAATGCCTCTATAATACTAACCCCGGGTGAAAAGGGAAACCTGAAAAATGGAGCACTTACAGAGGAAACCCTATCCACAGACAATTACCTGTACTGGCAAACAGGTACGATGAAATTTAGCAGTATACCCCTTAAAGATATTGTAGCCCAGCTACAGGAAATAACCGACAGCAGTATAAAGTTGAATAACAGTGTTGCGACCGAAGCACAAACACAACTTGTAAGCATAGCCTTCCATAAGCAAACAGTGGAAGAAATGCTGACCGAGTTATGCCTGGTAACACAAACTAATTGGTATAAAAGCGGCAATAACTACATTATCAACACCAAGTAATGAAGGGGAAATTTTGTGGTATATTATGCATATTTATTTTAAGCATAATAAATGTATTTGCACAGGCAAACTCCTTACTGAATACGCCATATAAGCCATCATTTAAAAAAGCTACAATTGATGCATTCATTAGCGACATGCAAGCGAAAACAAATGTCCAGATCTCATTTAGCAATGCCAGTATCAATTTTTCGCAGCAGGTTTCGCTAAAAGCTACCACTACAAGCAGCTTAGGTGAAGTGCTGAAAGAAATATTAGCCAACCAGAACGTTGATATAATTGAGCGAAAAGACAAGATATTACTGGTGCCACAGGCTATCAAAAAGAAACAGGCACAAAGAACAGTTACTATAAACGGATATATAAAAGACAAGGAGAACAAAGAAGTACTGATAGGTGCTATCATGTATGTAAGAGATGTAGGAACCGGGGTAATCACAAATGAGTATGGATACTACAGCATTACTATTCCTGAAGGAAGTCATACCCTGGTTACATCTTATATCGGCTACACAGCCGATACTTTTTATTTTAAGGCTAGCGAAGACACAAGACGGGATATATACCTTACTACCGGAAAAACATTATCGGAGGTTGTAGTAAAAGGAAAAGAAAAGCCTACCGACCATGTGCAACTTACTATTAGTGACATAAATGGCAGACCTGCGCTATTAGGTGAAAGCGATGTAATGCGTGCCCTTCAAAACCAGGCTGGTGTTCAATGCGGCATTGATGGCACCAGTAGCGTATTGGTGAGAGGAGGAGACCCCGGGCAAAATTTAAACTTGCTTGATGGCGTGCCCGTTTACTATGTAGATCATTTCTTTGGCCTTACATCCATATTCAACAATGAAGCTATCAAATCGGTTGATTTTTACAAAGGTGCTTTCCCGGCACGATACGGCGGCAGACTTTCATCTGTTATAGATGTAAACACAAAAGATGGGGATATGCAAAAATGGGGCGGACAATTTACCGTAGGCCTGGTAAAAGGTAGCCTGAACCTTGAAGGCCCGATAGCAAAAGACAAAGCTTCTATAATGTTTTCTGCGCGCCGCACCTGGCTCGAGTTGTTATGGCGCGCCTTCACCAGCGACTTACGGGTGGATTTTTATGATATAAACACCAAAGTAAATTATATAGTTAATGAAAATAACCGCGTGTATATAAGCTTTTATAACGGCCGCGACCAATTGGGTGGCAACGGAGAGCTTATTGAAAATCGTGGACGATGGGGTAATACAGTCACCTCTGCAAAGTGGAATAGAATAATTAACCCGAAATTATTTGTCAATACAATTTTCACTTACAGTACATTCAAGTATCAACTGGATGAAAGCAACACCTATGGCGATAGCAGTGTGGGAAATACAACCTATCACTACACTAATTCATCAACCATTCACGATGCATCAATAAAAATACGTGCTAATTGGTATCCGTCGATAAATAATAAAATAGAAACCGGCATTCAATATACCCGCTCCAATTTTATACCTGTATCGGTCGAAGCATTATCAGCCAGCAATACAACTACGATTCAGAGTACTTCATTTAAATCGAACGAAATCACTTTATACCTTGAAGATGAAATCAAGCTCAGCGAACGTTGGTCGCTACGCCCTGGTGTACATTGGGCCAACTGGTTAAGTAACGATTATACCTATTCAAGCCTGCAGCCCAGGCTTTATAGCGCTTACAAAATAAATAGCTCTAATATTATCTATGCGTCTGCCACTAAGATGAGCCAATTTCTGCACCCAATAAGCAATAATTTATCTGGCTTCCAGTCCGACTTTTGGCTGCCTAGCACCAGCAAAATATTGCCAGAAGAATCTATGATGGGGAGCGTTGGATATTCAGGAAATTTTTTCAAGCATTTCGATTTTAACATCGAAGCATATTATAAGGATATTCAGAACATTACCATGTACAATCCGGGCAAAAGCGTTTTTGATAATGTTACAAACTGGGATGAGAAATTGCTTCAGGGACACGGATGGAGTTATGGAACAGAAATAAGTCTTCAAGAACAGGTGGGTCCGCTGCGCTTCAATGCAGCCTATACCCTATCGTGGTCGTACAGGCAATTTGAACAACTGAATGGCGGTGAAGCCTTTCCATATAAGTACGATAGGCGCCATAATCTAAAGACCAGCTTAAGCTATAAGCCAAATAAAAAATTTGCAGCTACGGCCAATTGGATATATATGAGTGGTGAAGCGATCACAATACCCGACCAGGTTTACAGCGACCTGGATAACAACCTTTTGATAAATGCTTCGGGAACAGCACTAGCCAACAACTACATTTTTACATATACAAATTGGAATAATTACAGGCTGCCCCCTATACACC
>JAEZIL010000331.1 GCA_023436685.1 Bacteroidota bacterium
CAGCAGTAGTGCTTCCGATAGCCGTACGCAGCTAACCTATTATTTAGGTGTAAGCGGATACCATTTCACACAGCCTAAAAATTCGTTTCTCAACAACCGGCTCATTAACCTTGCTATGCGCATAAGCGTGCAGGGAGGCTTTAGTATGAAGCTGAATGATAATTATAACCTCCAGGGGCACCTCAACTATGTGAACCAAGGTGAGTATAATGAGATAATAGGCGGCGGGTTGCTAGGGTGGAGCAATACAGAGGCTATAGAAGGAGAATATAACTTTATGCTGTTTGCAGGTGCTTTCTATCGTTACAACGATGCTATCATCCCTACTGTAAAGCTTAAGTATAAAACATACTCATTTGCATTAAGCTACGATATGAATGTGTCGGGCCTAAGGGCGGCAAGCAACCTACGTGGTGGCTATGAAATAACTGCTTTTAAAACAGGTTTGTTTAAAGATCCAAAGTTCCAGAAGTCGAAAGTGCTGTGCCCGCATTCGTTCTGGTAATAGATGTCATTTTAGTAAGTATGGAAGGCCACCTATGGGTGGCTTTTTTATTGTCAGGGTCAGTTGTTATTTTCTTCATCAGCATTTTTAAAAGCATCTCTTATGCTGCCAAAATTGGCTATCACTAAAATAACCAGGAACCAGGAAAGCATCATTTGGCTGCTCACTAATAGCTGAGCAATAACTGTTCTGGGCAGTATATCGCCAAAGCCGGCCGTTGAAAATACAGATATGCTATAGTAAAGGAATGCGACAATATGTGGTATCAGTTGGTTGTGGGTAGTGATACCGCTGAACGATGCAGGATTTATTTCGTAAAGCGTAAGATAATCTGCACTGTAAGAAAGCACCAGTAAAAGTGTATTGAACCCGATGAAGGAAATAATGTCTGCATGTTTTAAATGGTCGTTAGCAGTTTCGCGCATACGCCTTAGAAAGGCCCTGCATATATATACTGCCTTGCTGATACAATAAATGAAGAGTAAAGCTTCGTTTACATAATCATTCCCTATTTCTCGCCGGCCAATATTAAACCCCACTATACCCAGCAGTATAACAAAAATGAACTTAACGATAGTGGGTAGATGTAGTATACCCTGCTCTGTTGCCATTGTATAGCTAATGTATTGTTAAGGTACAAAATCAGAGTGCATCTCATAGCTAATAATATCACAAATATTTAGGTGTGAACTTTCATTATTGCGGCATACAGTACCTTTGCAGCCTTATGGCATATGCATCATTAAATGCTTTTATTGAGGCGCTTGATAAAGCAGGCGAGCTGGTACGCATTAAAACCTTTGTAGATCCTATACTGGAAATAGCAGAGATTACCGACCGCGTATCTAAAACGCCCAACCGTAACAAGGCACTACTTTTTGAAAATACAGGTACCGAATTTCCTTTACTGATAAATGGCATGGGCAGCGAGCGCCGTATGTGTATGGCACTTGGGGTTGATAGCCTGGACGATGTTGCCCGCGATATTGAGGAGCTCTTCAAAAAACTGACCGGTCCCAAAAATGGCCTGCTTGAAAAACTGGCTATGCTGCCAGAGCTGGGCAAGTTTGCCAACTGGATGCCTAAAGTAAAGAAAGGTCATGGCCCTTGCCAGGAGGTAGTAATGATGCGGCCCGACCTTGGTAAGCTGCCTGTGCTTAAATGCTGGCCTAAAGACGGAGGCCCTTTTATAACGCTGCCTGCTATACATACTAAAGACCCTAACACAGGCATACGCAATATCGGTATGTATCGTATGCAGGTGTTTAGCAAAGACACTACTGCACTGCACTGGCATAAACATAAAGTATCGGCTAAGCACTTTAACGAGTACAAAAAGTTGGGTAAACAAATGCCTGTAGCTGTAGCCCTGGGTGGCGACCCTGTTTACACTTATGCTGCCACCGCTCCATTGCCTGAGAATGTAGATGAATATATGTTGGCCGGTTTCCTGCGCAAGAAGCGTGTAGAGCTGGTAAAATGTATTACACAACCTGAAATAGAAGTGCCTGCAGATGCAGATATTATAATAGAAGGCTATGTAGATATGGATGATGAGATGTTGTGGGAAGGGCCATTTGGCGATCATACCGGTTACTACTCTTTGCCCGACTGGTATCCGCGTTTTCATGTTACTGCAGTTACACATCGCAAAAAAGCAATATACCCTGCTACTATAGTAGGCATACCACCGCAAGAAGATGCCTGGCTGGGTAAAGCCACCGAACGCATATTTTTAGCACCTATAAAAATGACCATGGTGCCTGAGATAAAAGATATGCATATGCCTATTGAGGGTGTATTTCATAATTTGGTCATTACTACAATTGAGAAAGAATACGCAGGGCAGGGGCAGAAAGTAATGAATGCTATGTGGGGTGCGGGGCAAATGATGTTCAATAAAATACTGGTGATAGCCGATGGTGATGTGGACGCAGGCAATTATAAAGCGCTTGCCCAACAGGTTTTCGCCAATGTTAATCCGGCTACCGATATATATTTCAGCCAGGGCCCTATGGATGTATTGGACCACAGTTGCAGCCGCCTGGGCTTTGGGGGCAAAATGTGTATAGATGGTACGCGCAAAAACGAAGAAGAAATAACTGAACCGTTACTACCATTCAAACTATCAGCTGCTTTCTCTAAAGAGCAACTGATGGCCGAACATAAAGAGATAGTAAATCTGAATGATAGGCTGGTGCGCGATTGGGATATCCCTGTATTATTTATAGCTGTAGCAAAAGACCATCCCGGTCATATAGAAGAATTGCATAAAAAAATAGCCGACTTGCCGGGTCTGCAAGGCATAAAGATGATATGCTATGTAGAGCATACCGTGTATACCGATGATATTGCCGATACGCTATGGCGTTTTTGTAATAATCTGGATCCCCGCCGAGACCATTTTTACGGCGGCAGTAACAAGAATATATTAGGCCTTGATGGTACACGTAAAACCAAAGCACTGGATGGTTTCGACCGGCCATGGCCAAACATCATTGCTGCCGATGATGCAACGATAAAATCAGTAGACGAGAAGTGGAAAGACCTTGGCTTGGGCGACCTGATACCTTCACCATCGTTGAAGTACCGCCACCAGATGTATGGAGAAGAAGCGGAAGTAAGCGACGAGCTATAATATTACTTTAGCTCTATATCAATGATCTTCTTACCTTTTTCGCCCAGGTAAGCTTGTATTATATGGCTGTATAGTGCCTGGGGTGCATTGTCGGAGTTCGAAAAGATAATCAATCCATCGCCCGTTTGGGGTAGCAGAAAGCAAATGCTGTGTGCACCTGCATCGTCCCCTCCGTGCGATATAGCGTATTCGCCTTTGCCCAGGTCATACACAAACCAGCCAAGGCCTACATATCGGTTGTCTTTGGTTTTAGTGCTATGGGCTGTCATTTGAGCTGCGATATCTTTGGTGATCCCTTCGCTATGCAATGTTGCAATAAGAAATTTAGCAAGATCGGGCACTGTTGTTTTAAATAGATCGGCAGCATTGGGTTTTGCATTTTTATCGATCTCCAGTGCTATACCATCTGCATTGTGTGGTATGGCAAAGCGGCTATTGATAGCATCAGTCCATGTCAGCCTGCTGTCATTCATACCCAATGGTTGAAGTAAGGTTTCATTTACCAATGCTTCAAATGGTTGGTTGAACTTCTTTTCCAATGCACAACGCAGATATTCGAACCCTTCGCCCGAGTAACCGTATTGCGTGCCCGGTGCGTGTATGAATGCAAGCTTGTTGCCGGGCAATTGATAGCGCCAGTTAGGAAAGCCGCTTTGCTGGTTCAATACATGCCGCGTAGTCAGTATTTTAGCATTAGGGTCGGTAGCTATGTCAGCATCCATCCAGTAATGGTATAGTGGTTCGTCAAGATCCCATTTACCTGCACTTACCAATTTCAACACCGTCATTGTGGTTACCAGTTTGGTAA
The DNA here is from genome assembly GCA_023436685.1 of Bacteroidota bacterium. Lineage (GTDB taxonomy): Bacteria > Bacteroidota > Bacteroidia > Chitinophagales > Chitinophagaceae > Polluticoccus. The sequence continues at coordinate 3,952 of JAEZIL010000331.1, forward strand.
TAGAGGCCACGTTATGAATAGAATTGTAAGCAGCAGGTTTCCCTGCTGCTAATTCACCAAATACTTTTACCTCTTGCAATACACTGTCGCGAATGATGCCCACAGCAAGCGAAGGTATTTTATTGGCTTTGAGCCATGCGTTTATAGAAGCTGCACTTTCAAGGTCAGGTGCTATTATTTGTTCCTGGTGGTTGTAACTAATAGCCCTTTTCAATTTCCAGCTATTATTCTCCAGCAGCCATACGTGCGTAAACCTGGCTACGCTGGTGAGGTATTGAGGCGTACCCTTTTCTATTCCGTAAAATTTATGCGTACCGGTTTGTATGGCTCCATAAAGCTTTTGGTTATTGTATAAGGGATATACTTGCAGGCTGGGGATGTCAAGTATTCTTTTTGCCCTGTAAGGCAGACCGCATACATTTTGCTTGAAATCGGCAATGAATTTTTCTTTGGAAACAGTGATGCCGCCCTGGTCATGATAGAACTCGAAATCATTGCTTAGCAAGTTTTCAAATGCTTGTGCATTGCAATTGTTAAACCCATCGTTAAATAAAAAGCTGTCTCTTCTTGCAAGTATGGTATATAGAGTATCGCTTGCTGCTTGTGCGCTGGTGAATATGGGTAATGCACAAAGATACGCGATACAGAAACTAGCCAGCTTTTTCATACAGATGTCAGATGGATTAAAATATTGAAATAAAGTAAGGAATAAAACCCCAACCATGTATGTCTTATAATTGTCTTTTTAGTTAGTTTTAGACAAACGAATACACATGAAGCTGGTTCTTATTGTAGCCTCCATATTTATATTTAATGTTGCACAGGCCCAGCTGGCCCCTGCGGGCGAATTCAAAACTAACTACACAAAGGAGCTGAATCGTTTTGAAGCGAATTTGAAATCAGGAAAGCAAATGGAGGCGGAAAATAGCTTTCAAATGCTGCTGCAATTGCAGCAAAGGCATAAAAAGCAGTTGCAAGGTTTATTGGCTAATGCAACAGATAAGGAAGAGCAGGCAGAGATTGCCAGCCGTATTGAAGATGAGGAAGAAAGAATGGTACGAGTTAAGGAACTGGCTTTGGATATGGCAGGCAACAAGCAGGAAATACTTGAAGAGATGCAAGCATTCCTTGAAGAATAATGGCTTAATTTTTGTACCTAATAAATAAAGAAAACTGTTGATGAAACACGCGCTTATTACCTTATCTGTTTTAGCTACCTTGACATGTACAAATGTTTTTGCACAGCAGGTAGTTGATTCCCCTGTTAAACAAGTGGTAATAACTACTCCCGCAGGCTTTGCGGCCACCATCGATGAGGTAGACAGGTATTTAGCCAATAACCAGGAAGAAGAAGCATTTAAAGCCTATAATGCTGCTATGGAAATGCTGGGGCAGAACATAGCGGACTATAAAAATAAAATACGATCAGCAGCTTCAGACGGTGAACGGCTGATGTATACAGAGAAATTCAATGCACAGTCGAAACACTATGGCAAACTGAAAGAGCTATCGTTGCATCTTGCCCGGAACAGGAATTTGGTTAACCTGGAATTTAAAGATGCACTAAAAAATATGTAAGAACGTTTTTTTGGATTGTTTACA
>JAEZIL010000332.1 GCA_023436685.1 Bacteroidota bacterium
CAATTATCTACTACTATTAAGGCATATTTTTCCCTACTTTTACGGTCTATATAAAGTAATATATACTTATGTCGCATCAATTGCTGAAAGGAAAAAAAGGTATCATTTTCGGAGCGTTGGATGAACGCTCAATGGCTTGGAAAACTGCACTGCGTTGCGTAGAAGAAGGTGCAGAGATCGTATTGAGCAATGCTCCCATAGCATTACGTATGGGTAAAATAAATGAACTGGCTAAAGCCTGTAATGATGCTCCGGTAATAGCGGCTGATGCTACTTCTACTAGCGACCTTGAAAATCTTGTGCAACAAAGTATGGAAGCTTTAGGAGGCAAACTGGATTTTGTATTGCATTCAATAGGTATGTCGCCAAACGTGCGTAAGAATATCCCGTATACGGACACTAACTATGACAACTTCATGAAGACGCTGGATATTTCAGCTGTTTCTTTTCATAAAGTATTACAAACGTGCATGAAGCTGGATGCTTTGAATGAATGGGCTTCTGTAGCGGCTTTGTCTTATATCGCAGCACAAAGAACATTTCCCGGCTACAATGATATGGCTGATGCCAAATCGCTGATGGAAAGCATAGCCCGCAGTTTTGGTTACCACTATGGCTTCAAAAAGAAAGTACGTGTGAACACTATTTCTCAATCGCCAACTGTTACTACAGCAGGTTCAGGCGTATCGGGTTTTGATGTATTTTTCGACTATGCTGATAAAATGTCGCCGCTGGGCAATGCTACCGGTGAAGATTGCGCAAACTTTTGCGTAATGCTGTTTAGCGATTATACACGTATGGTAACTATGCAAAACCTTTTCCACGATGGTGGTTTCTCTAACACAGGTGTTAGCCAGCCAATAGTTGAGAAAATGATGCAGGCTGCTACAGCAGAATAATTTAGCACAACGATACTTACTATAAACACAACAGCAATAAATCAAACCCATGCCACGTTTTAAAAATATGCAATGGAAAAAATGGACCGGCTTATTGCTGTTGTGCCTTTACTGCCAAACTACTTCAGCGCAGGTTACCGGAGGGCAGCGCACTATGGAGTTTTTGCGCCTGCCGAATGCGCCCCGTATATCTTCTTTAGGTGGTATTAATGTAGCAAACCCCGAGCAGGATATATCATTTGCACTACAAAACCCATCGCTAATGCGCCCGGGTTTGCATAACCAACTGGGGCTTAACTACAATGCATATTACGCGGGTATCAGCATAGCCAACTTGCAATACGGATACCATGCTGATAAGATCAAAACTTCATTTGTATTTGGAGTACAATATTTAAATTATGGCAGTCTAACCAAGACAGATGAATTAGGGACTGATCAAGGTTCTTTCCGTGCAAATGAATACGCTATTAGTATGGGGGCATCACGCCAGTATGGCCAGCACTGGCGTTATGGCGCTGCATTAAAATGGGCACATTCTTCTTTGTACGATAAGACGGCATCAGCTGTATTGGCTGATGTAGGTGTAACCTACTATGATACCGCTTCATTAATAGATATAGGCATCGTGGCTAAGAATATTGGCTTCATGGCTAAAAAATACAATCCTAATAATACTGCGGAGCCGTTGCCATTCGATCTGCAAATAGGTATCTCGAAAAGGTTCAAGCACCTTCCCTTGCGTTTAATGGCTACCGTGCATCACTTGTACGAATGGGATATACGCTACGATAACCCGGCCGATGCGCAAACAAGTACTGTATTTGGCAATAACGATACTGTTGCCGATAACAAATCTCATTTTGCAGATAAGTTATTCCGCCACTTTATTTTTGGGGCGGAACTATTGCTAGGTAAGAGAGTAACAGTAGGTGTAGGTTATAATCACTTACATCGCGGTGAACTTGCTATACAAGATAAAACAGGCCTTGCAGGCTTTTCGTTTGGTCTGGGTATTAATCTTAATAAATTTCATCTTCAATATGCACGCTCTTACTACCATATAGCAGGTGCATACAACGAATTTGGCATCAATCTGTCGTTAAACAAATTGATCGGAATTGGGAAAGCCGGAGACAGGATTAACTGGAGTACATCTTACCCCGACTGGCAGTAGCCTAATACTCCTCTTTTTTGCCTATATGTCTTTTCGGGAAATTGAAAAGTATTGAGGTAAGTACAGGTACAAAGAAAATACCAATACTAACTATAGAAGTTATTATGTCTCCCCATATTGTAGGATGGTGCCCTACGGGTAAATGTTTGCCTTGTGCCTCAAGACAGGCATGTGGCCCATCCATAAATAATGTAACAGACGTGCAAGGGTAGTAATGAGTATACAATGCAAATGTAAGTTTAAGACCTAGCAGTGCTATAACCAAATAAGCACAAGTATCCAGGAAAGGGTATCTCTCCATCAGGCGCACAAACCCCTGGGCTACAAACCGCATAGCTAAAATGCCAATAAATACGCCAGTCCATACCAATATGATATTTTTAGTATAAGCATTAGCTGCTATTACGTTGTCTATAGAAAAAGCAAGGTCCATTAATTCTACCATGATAACAGTAGCCCAGAAGGGGCCAAAGGCTCCTAGTGTTTTGCGGTAAAACCAACTCTTTTTCTTATGCTCTATTTCCTCATGTAAGGTTTCTTCGCTATCTGGCTTCTTTCTAAAGAAGAAAAAACGGATGGCTAGTATAAGAAGGTACAAACCCCCTACCGGCTTGAACCACCAGATCTGTATCAGTAGTGAAGCAAACAGCAAGCATATACCACGGAAAATGTAAGCACCAAGAATACCATACTTTAAAGCACGTCGCCGTTGGTCTTTAGGCAGGTCAAGTACCATAGTAGCTAGTACTGCGGCATTGTCTACAGACAGCAGACTTTCAATTAATATTAGATTGACAATAACAATAAGTGCAGGTACCGGCTGATCAATTATTTGCTGAAAGAGTTGGTCTAGATTTTCCATGCCAATTCAAAGGTAAGAGAAAAAGCTACTGCGGCGTTTCGTTTAAATAAATCATTGAGGAAAGCTCGTTCTTATTACTTAAGAGCCCTGCTCGCTTTCTTCTGCTTCTTTTCCACCTATATTAAATAATCTATATGCTAGCAGTACGCCGGCATCTTCTGATTTCTGATAATTAAATCCTTGTTTTTTCACTATATAATTACCCCCTTGGTCAAGTACATAGTATTCTATATGCTTTTGCTTACCGCTGCCTGTAAATATTACGTAAGCCTCTACGGTATTGCTGCCGCTACTCGTCCAAGTAATATTGCAATCTTTTAACCTTTTAACCATCGTTTCATCTACAGCACCATTAACATGCAAGTTCATTTTTATTTTTAGTCCCGCGTCGGGCAGCAATTGAGGGTATAGCTGGTACATAAGATATACCCAACGTTCATAGGCTTTTTCATCTTTCTGCTCCCATGCACATTCAGCCTGTGCCTGGTATACCCGGGCAGTAAACAGCTTTTCATATTCAGCGTCGGTATTAGGATCGCGCAAAATACCATCCAATATTTTTCGTGCTTCCTTGTAATTAGCTTGTTTCATTTCAAGGCGCGCAATGAAGAGCTTGAAATATTTATTAATGTATTTGCGGTCATCGGTCTGCGCCTCTTTACGGAAACGGTCTAAAAAAAAGCGGGTACTAAAATCACGTATCAGGTACCATACTTCATCCCAGCTTACCGTGCTCTCTGTTGAAAAAAGCTTATAGATCACCCGGTCGCGCTCAGGGTTTTGTGCAAATTGGTTAATAATAAGAAACTGCTGCATGTATTTCTCACCAAGTAACTGTGCCATACGCATTAGTACATTTGGGTTGTACCACCAGTTACGATGCTCAAATTTTTGTCGCTGCCATAAGGCATCCTTACTTATTAGTTTCAGTAATTGAACACTGAAGTCATAATGCGCTTGCCCAAGTGTAGTACCAATATGCAGCTCTTTAAATTCTGCTGCTTTGTTAGCATAACGATCTGCTTCAACTAACTGACCATCATAAAACATACAGCGCGATAGTGCTATATTATACCAACCAAAGCCAGGGGTAGACCCGTTTGCTTTTATCATATCGCGCATTAACTGAGCTCCGGTTTTAGGTAAGCCCTTATATATGTCTAGCGTTGAAGAGTAATATGCCCACTCTTTTAAACGCTTATCGCCGGCATCTTGAGTTACTGCTTGTTCATATTCGCTTTCTGCCTCGCGGAAATCGCCACAAATAGCCCTGAATGTAGCATAGTTGTTGTGAGGGAATATGGCACTTTTGCGCATTAAGTTGTAGTAGTATGCTGCTGAATCTATTTTTAGCGCATAGCTATATAGCATCGACTTGTAGTGGTACACTGCCATCTTTTCCATCTGTTCATAGCCCGGCTGAAATATATTTGCGTTCAATCGTTTATTTACATTGATACGCCTAAGGCCTGAATCAAGGTAGGCATTGGCCAGTTGCTCGTTTTCGTTGATGCTGTTTTTCAGAAAAAGATATTTGGTGCTAGTATAGAAGCGATTGCGATGTACGGTCCAACCCAGGTAGTTGTACGCGTCCATCTGGTAATCCCGCTGAAAATTCCATTTAATAACACGCCTTAACAGGTTATACGTCTTCTGCACTTCCTCCATATTGCTATAGCAATTCATCAGGTAGAAGGCAATGATAGTATAATCTATCTGGTACTTATAGGCAGGAAAATATACCATAAGATCGGCTGTACGGGTGCCCAGCTCTTTTCGATAGTCGCGCTCTATCAGGTTCAGTGCCTTTTCAAGCGGCACGGAAGCATTCCTATATCCCAGGTAGTCGGCTGCATGACTGTATTTATATGCACCTTCAAACAGCCAGCCTACGTAATAGCTACTATCAATCCGTTTAAATTCGCGCGAACGTGGCAGGGCATCTTCACCCTCCATATTTACACCAATACGTTTAGCGTCTATTTCATAACGCTGCGCTGCTTTTTGTTCGGCACGCGTTTGTGCCACAACGATAGTATTACTGTATAATAACAGCAGTAGAATTAAAATAATTCTTATTCGTTTCAGATAACCTTCATACATAGCTACGCGTGCAGCTTTAAGCGTGCAAGCCGCTCTGTTTCCTTGTTTATGATACTGTTTAATGCATGTTGCCTTCCATCTTTATTGCGATACACTAAACGATGATCCAGCACGTGGTAGGCTATATCTTTTATATCATCTTCTATTACAAATGTGCGGCCTTTAACCAGGGCATAAGCACGTAAACATTTCAGAAAAGAAATGCCGCTACGTGTAGATGCTCCTAATGATATATCAGCATGTTCGCGTGTGTTGCGTACTATATTACTTACGCCACGTATTATTTCGTCGTGCAGATAAACCTCCGATACTTGCTGTTGCAGAGAAAGAA
>JAEZIL010000021.1 GCA_023436685.1 Bacteroidota bacterium
CGTAGGAGCATATTGAGAACACAGGCCCCGGCATTGCCTGTACCAGGCCATACCCTGTCAGCAACTCCTCCCCTGTCATTAGTGGCGGCAACCCTAGGTGAGTTGGCCTGGAGGTGAATTGGAAAAGCATCATGGGCATTAGGGCCTGCCCACCACCAAAAACAATAGCCCCGAAACGATAAAAGTTTTCGAACAAATTATATATGCGCCGGTTAGGCCAATCATTTACACGAGCCATCTCGCTCACCACACCTGCCGCTATAAATAGCAGGAAGAACAGCCATAAGTTTACCCATCTTATAGGTTTTGGTTTTTCACTAACATCGGGTATACGTTTATTACTGAAATTGCTGACTATACCTGCCACTATTAGAATAGCGGGGAATATCCATGGCGCATGAATCATTAGAGTAAGCGCTGTAGCTCCTACCATAATAGCGGCCGTAGCAGTATGCTTCACATTGCTTTTCATCATACGTGTAGCTGCAAAACATATAAAACCTACCGACATGGGTTGTATATATGCAAACAAGCCGGCACGCACTTCTTTCCTTATTCCTATGTCGTCGAAATAATATATAAGAAACGAGAACAACCCCATTAAAAAAGCTGCAGGCAATACCCAAAGAAATAATGCAAATATTGCCAGCGGTATTCCTCCTCTCTTCATAGCTATCAGCATTACCGTTTGGGTAGACGAAGGTCCGGGCAACATCTGGCAAAAAGCATTGTATTCCAGTAACTCCTCTTCTGTGATATAATGCCTTTTTTGTGCAAACGTGCGCACCATCATACCTATATGTCCATGCGGGCCGCCGAAAGCAGTAAATGCATACAACAGCACCGACTTTAAGAATGGAACATGCCGTAGAAACATAGGTAAATGTCGAATGACGCCCGAAAATTAGTCACAAAAACGATAAATACATAAAACTGGCTTTTAAGTAGACGTTTTGTATCTTGCAGCGCAAATAAGCCAACTATGCATTTTTTACTCAACGCCTTTTACGAAGCAGGAAATAAGATTGGACCAATCCTTTGCTGGTTATTCATTTTACTGATGACCATAGAGCTTATCTATGTAATGGTGAAATATCTGGGATCTAAAAAATAATTGCTGCAATGCCCGCAGAAAAAGGCAATATTGCAGATATACGAAAGGATTATCAGCTTGCTACACTTAACGAAAGTGTAACCGGTGATGATCCTTTAGTTTTTTTTAAAAAATGGTTTGACGAGGCGGTAACGGCACAGGCCGAGGAAGTAAATGCTATGACACTGGCAACCGTACGGGATGGTAAACCGCATGCCCGTATTGTGTTGTTAAAAGGCCTTGACGAACAAGGTTTTGTTTTTTTTACCAATTACAGTAGTAATAAAGGAAAGGACTTAGCTTCGAATGCCTATGTTGCAGCTGTATTTTTTTGGAAGGAATTAGAACGCCAGATACGCATTGAAGGAAGTGTACGTAAAATAAGTGAAGCCGATAGCGACGCATATTTTTATTCAAGGCCTGCAAATAGTCAGATAGGCGCGTGGGCATCGCCACAGAGCATGCGTATTGACAGCCGTAATGTACTGGATGATAACTATGCCTATTATTTACAAAAATTTGGAACTAACATACCCAGGCCACCACATTGGGGCGGCTATGTAATAATTCCTGAAACTATAGAGTTTTGGCAGGGTAGGTCTAGCCGGATGCACGATCGTATTTTATTTACATTCGCCAATGGGCAATGGGAAAAAAGCCGCCTGGCTCCATAAGATTATCTGCAACCTTAAAAAGAAACACCTGCTAGTTAGCAGGCGTTAGTTCTTTAAAAAATTCAACTGTTTTCTTAAGCCCATCCAAAAAACGTTGCGTAGGTTGATAGCCCAGCAGTTCCTGCGCTTTTGAAATATTTGCCAGAGAATCGTGAATATCTCCCGCTCGTGGGGCCCTATAAGTAGGCTGATGTTCGATACCCAACTGTTCGCGTATAGCAGTATATAAATAATTAACTGAGAAATTCTCGCCTACCGCTACATTATATGCCTGTCCAAATGCCGCTTCATTATCAGTAAGCATTCCCCTGACATTTGCCTGTACAGCATTTTCTACAAAGGTGAAGTCTCGTGTTTGTTCGCCATCACCATTTATATATACAGGCTTATTATTCATTATACCATCTACAAACAAGGGTATAACTGCCGCATACGGCCCATACGGATCCTGCCTGGGGCCAAATACATTAAAGTATCGCAGGCCAACCACCTTCATATCATAAAGCTTGGCAAACACATTTGCATAAAGTTCGTTGGTCATTTTGGTTACAGCATAGGGCGATAACAAATTACCAACACGGTCTTCCCTCTTAGGCAAATTAGGCTCATCGCCATAAACCGAAGACGATGATGCATATACAAATGTTTTTACTCCCGCATTTTTAGCAGCTGTTATTACATTTACAAAGCCACCTACGTTTACTTCGTTACTGGTTATGGGGTCTGCAACCGATCTGGGTACGGACCCTAATGCAGCCTGATGTGTAACATAGTCTACTCCATCGCAAGCTTTACGGCAAATTTCTGCGTCGCGTATATCACCCTCTAAAAATTCAAAATTAGCCAGGCCCATAAAGGGTTCTATATTACGCTTAAAACCCGTTGCAAGGCTATCCAGAACGCGTACCTTACCTGCACCACTCTTTAGCAGATATTCAGTAATGTGCGATCCTATAAAGCCAGCCCCACCGGTTACTAAAAATGTTGATTGACTTATGTCCTTAGTATGAAACTGCATATTAATCTATTCAGTAGTATTCTAACAGCTATATATTAAATAGCCGCCAAATGTGGCGGCTAAAGATCTGCTAAGCTTTTTTCTCAGTTTTAGCTGTAGTCTTTTTTGCGATTTTCGCAGGACGGCTTTTTCCGAAACTGCCCATTGATATTTTTCCGCGTTTTGTGCGTTTATCACCTCTACCCATAAGATTTTATTTTTTAGACTGCAAAAGTAAAAAAAAGCAGGGAACTATTAACCCTGCTTTAGAAGATTTGTTAGCGGAACATTATTTTTTGCCGCTGCTCACTTTAGTAGAGAATTCTTTACCGGCCTTGAACTTAGGAACTTTACGCGCTTTAATTTTGATTACTTCGCCTGTTTGCGGGTTACGACCATTGCGGGCTGCACGTTCAGAAACAGAAAAAGTACCAAAGCCTACCAGCGTAACGCGGTCGCCTTTTTTCAAAGATGAAACTACAGCATTAGTAAATGAATCCACAGCTTCGTTAGCTTGTGTTTTAGTAATGCCTGAATCTTTTGCAATCATGTCGATCAATTCGGCTTTGTTCATAGTTTGTGTTGTGTTTTGAGTGAAATAATTTTAAAGAGGATAGGCAAATATACTCAGCTTTAGCGCACAACCAAATATTATAAAAGAATTTTAATATTTTAAAATCCTTGCCAGTAGCCACTTTGGGCGCCCCCATCTGCTTTTTAGCTGAAACCAGTATACATATTGCCCTGTAAAACACTTAACCCATAAGGGTTTCCTCATATTGGCAGGAAATTTGCTATGACGGAAACGTGTATTGTTAAGCTTTTCAGCGCTTTCACACCTATTCATCTTCAGCTTCCATAATAGTACGAAATGCTATGAACTTATTGCCAAAGCGGGCAAAGCCTTTTTCGCGCATCATACTGGCATGTTTATCAATGTAGGCATTGTATTCGTAAATGCTCTTGCAAAAGTATTGTGCAATATATGTAACGCCCTCCGCCTCGTCCTGTTCCAACAAGCGGCACAACCTTTTACCTGTAAACAAGCCTGTTGCCATTAATTCAGGCATATGTTCCTCCTTCATCCACTTTACCCATTCTTCTACTACAGAATTATCAATCTTCAGCGTTACGTTGTATATAATCATCGTTAATTTAATTAGCGTTTACCATTTCTTTTCAATGGTATCCAGTATAGTTAGGTAGCTGATATACCGTTCCTGAGCTATTGTGCCATTGTCAACTGCCGCTTTTACTGCACACCCCGGCTCGTTAATGTGCGTACAATTATTAAACTTACAACCTGACATCAAAGCCCTCATTTCGGGGAAATACTGTGCAAGCTCCTCCTTTTCAAAATCTATCAGGCCAAATTCTTTAACGCCTGGTGTATCAATTATTTTACCGCCTTCAGGCATATCGAACATTTCAGCAAAAGTAGTAGTGTGCTGGCCCTTACCGCTCCAGTCGGAAACCTCTTTTGTACGCAACTCTTTGCCGGGCAGCAACTGGTTAATAAGCGTACTCTTACCCACACCAGAATGGCCACTAAAAAGCACTACATTGCCTCTCAGGCGTTGTTCCAAAGCAGCAATCGTGTCATGTTCCAGCGCAACTATGGGGTATACTTCATAGCCTGCCCGCTCATACATTTGTTTCCAATGCGCCAGCAATTGCTGATGTTTGGGTTTTAGCCTATCGAGCTTATTTATCACTATTATTGCAGGTATATGATAGGCCTCTGCGGTTATTAGATAACGGTCGATAAACCCTTGCGACGTGCGAGGGTCAGCTATGGTAGCTATGATCAATGCAGCATCAAGATTAGCTGCAATTATGTGCTTTTGATTTTTATTATGGGGTGATACACGTACTATATAGTTATTGCGTGGTTCTACGGTTTTTATTACACCCGTCTTTATACTCTCATCCTCCACTTCAAATATTACCTTATCGCCTACTGCCACTGGGTTTGTAGATGAAATATCGTCATCTATCTTCATCTTACCTTTTATCCGGGCATTCCAAAAACTACCTTGCTCGTCTTGCACACTATACCAGCTGCCTGTAGACTTATATACAATACCTTTCAGTTCGGTCATATGCTCGTTCAAATTTATTCATAGCGCAAGGCAACAATAGGGTTTAGACGGGAGGCTTTGATTGCCGGATAAATACCCGATATTATACCTACTACCGCACATAGCGAAACGCCTACCCCTATCCATGCCCATGGCACTATAAAACCCGTATGAAATATCAGGCCAAAAATATTGCCAACAAGCATACCCAGTATTACCCCCAACACTCCGCCAATAAGGCTGATAAGTACCGATTCCGAAAGAAACTGTTGCTGTATAGTAGATGAACGTGCACCCAATGCTTTGCTAACACCTATTTCACGTGTACGTTCAGCAACAGACACCAGCATTATATTCATAAGTCCTATAACAGATCCTAATAGTGTGACAATACCTATTATCAATGCAGCCCAGCGGATGTATTTAATACTTTCCAGCAGGGAATTAGCAAGACTATCGTTCTGATTAATGGAGAAGTCATTTTCAGCACCATTAGGCACTTTACGTATGGTACGGAATAAACCTTCAGATTCTTCTGCGGCAACGGCTTTGCTGTCTATTTTATCTACCATCACGTTAATAACAAAACGTCCTTCTGCCCCATATGTTGCACGTGCATTAACCAGTGGAACCCAAATAGTATTATCAGTATTCATCATCATACTACCCCCTTTCGATTCTGCAACGCCAATAACATTGTAGCGCATATTCCCAACCGTTACCGATTTACCTACTGCCTGCTTATATTTTGTCTTAAATAATTTTTTAGCGATGCTATTTCCTAATATGCACACATAGCTGCCAAACTGTTGTTCATATGGAGAAAAATTTCGCCCTGCTTCCAGTTTAGTATCTGAGATAACAAGGTAGGCATCATCTACCCCCATTGCAGATATATTAGGATTAGTTTTTTCAGAGCCATATTTTACCGTGGCTATACTGGTACCTGCCATAGACAGGCCAACTAATGCCCCGGGAAAATTGAACCGCTCTTTGAAGGCTTTAGCCTCATCATATTTAATAGTACGAGCCTCAGTTACGCTCGTAGCCATGCCTCTTTTGTTTTTCTTTTTTATAATCTCGTTGGTTATTTGGAAAGAATTAGCGCCCATACTGCTAAAGTTGGTGTATATGCTCGCCTTCATTACCTCTATGGCGGTAAGAATACCCACTAATGCCATAATACCTAAACCAATGATAGATATTGTGAGCGCCGAACGCAACCTGTTGTTGCGGATAGCACGTAAAGCAAGACTAAGGTTAAACAGTAGTTGCATAGACAGTGCTCAAAGGTAGTAAAAACAAAAACCGCATAGATAGTCTATGCGGTTTGAAAATGTTTTATATTAAAATTTATCCTTGCAAGGCGGCTGCACCACTCACAATTTCAGTAAGCTCGGTAGTAATAGCTGCCTGGCGGGCACGGTTGTAGCTGATCTTAAGATTACGGAGCAATTCATTAGCGTTTTCGCTTGCTTTGTCCATTGCTGTCATACGAGCACCATGTTCGGACGCATTTGCATCCAATACGGCTTTATATACCTGTGTATTTAATATTTTAGGCATCAATTCAAGTATCAAAGTTTCTTTTGAAGGCTCAAATATGAAATCTACATTCTTTGTACCGGCCACCTTTTCAACCTTAGGTATTGGCAAATAAGGCTCACTAACAAAAACTTGTGTAGCTGCATTTTTAAACTGGCTATACACTATCTCTACCCTATCGAATTCCTTTTTAAGGAATGCCTGCTGGGCATATTGTGCGGCCGAGCGAACATTTTCAAAATTCAGATCAGCAAATATTGTCCAAAATTCGTCTACTACTTTATAGCCATAGCGAGAAAAGTATTCGTAGCCTTTTTTACCTATGGGCAATATGGTAACGTTGCCTTTGGCAAACTGACTACTATATTTTTCGCTGATAACCTGGCGGGTCAGTTTAATTACATTGGCATTATATGCACCACAAAGGCCACGGTCGCTGGTAACAGGTATTAACAATACTTTTTCTGCAGCGCGTTCATCGGCCAAAGGTAGTTCCATATCACCCGAAGAACTGCTTACTATGTTGCTCAGCATTTCCTGTAACTTTTGGGCATAAGGGCGCATTTGCAGGATTGCATCCTGTGCGCGGCGCAGTTTTGCTGCACTTACCATTTTCATTGCCTTGGTAATCTGCTGCGTAGAGGTTACCGATTTTATCCGGTTACGAACTTCTTTAAGCTGTCCTGACATATTATTATTTAAAACAGTATTATTATACCGGGTGCAAAAGTACGACAACTACGTTAAAAGACAAAAGTGATTAACCATTTGTGCGGTACGGTGT
>JAEZIL010000046.1 GCA_023436685.1 Bacteroidota bacterium
GGGCGGATAATATTCTTTATATCCTGCATCTATATTGAAGTTCAAAAAATAGTTAATGAGTGCACGTTGCAGCTTTGCTCCCTGCCCTATGTATACAGGGAAACCGCTACCGGTTATTTTAGTTCCCAGCTCAAAATCTATCAATCCATATTTTTCAGTGAGCTCCCAGTGTGGCAGCTTTTGCATGCTCAAATCGGGAACTGTACCCCATTCGCGTACCAGAAGATTCTCTTCAGGCGTTTTACCGGCAGGCACGCTGGCATGTGGCATATTGGGCAACTTCACTATCATATCGTGCATCTCTTTTTCAAGATCTGCTAATTGCTGGTTCAGTTCGTTTGCCTTGGTTTTGTTCTGTGCAACTTCAGCTTTTAATTGCTCTGCTTCCTCTTCATTGCCTTTAGCTATTAGCTGGCCTATGCTTTTAGATGCTGAATTGATGAAAGCAGCAGCATTATCATTTTCTACCTGAACCTGGCGACGACGCTCATCCAGCGAGATAATAGCGTCAACCAACTCAAGCTCTTTGAAATGTTTTTTCTTCAATCCTTCCAGTACCAGGTCTTTATTCTGCCTGATGAAATGTATGGCCAGCATAGCAATTTATTGAGGGGGCAAATATAGCGGTTTTCTTGCGGGGTGTAACCCCAGCATAAACAAAAACCCCGGCATGAGCAAGGGTTCAATATACTTGTAAATATTACCTTTCTATGGTACTTCAACTGCGTTCAATATTTCATTCAAAATGTGCTCGCTGGTAATGTTCTCTGCTTCAGCTTCGTAGGTAACGCCGATACGGTGGCGCATTACATCGTGGCATACGGCACGTACATCTTCGGGTATTACATAACCGCGGCGCTTAATGAAGGCATAAGCCTTGGCTGCGAGGGCCAGGTTAATACTTGCACGTGGCGATCCCCCGTAACTGATAAGTGGTTTCAGCTTGTTAAGTTTATACTCTTCAGGAAAACGTGTGGCAAATACTATATCCAGTATATATTGCTCTATTTTCTCGTCCATATATACTTCGCGTACCAGTTGGCGTGCTTTAATTATATCATCGGTAGTTACTACCTGATTAATTTTAGCCGAACCTTGTGGATTCAGGTTATAACGGATAATATGCAGCTCCTCTTCCTTCCTGGGATATGTAATTACGACCTTTAGCATAAAACGGTCCACCTGTGCTTCGGGCAGTTCGTAAGTACCTTCTTGCTCAATAGGGTTTTGTGTAGCAAGTACAAGGAAGGGTTCTTCCAGCTTGTAGGTGCTGTCGCCAATAGTTACCTGGCGCTCCTGCATAGCTTCAAGCAAAGCGCTCTGCACCTTTGCAGGAGCACGGTTTATCTCATCGGCCAATATGAAGTTGGCAAAAATAGGCCCCTTTCGTACTGCGAATTCATGTGCCTGAGGATTATATACCATTGTACCCAAAACGTCGGCCGGCAAAAGATCGGGCGTAAACTGTATACGTGCAAAACGCGCATGTATAGCAGATGCCATCGATTTAATCGCTAATGTTTTTGCCAACCCCGGCACACCTTCCAAAAGTATGTGCCCATTGGCAAGCAACCCAATCAGCAGGCGCTCTACCATTTGCTTTTGGCCCACTACAACCTTATTTAACTCCATCGTAAGCAGATCGATGAAGGCACTTTGCTGATGTATACGCTCATTTAATTCGCGAATATCTATAGATGTGGATGTTTCCATACTTTATTCCTGGTTCAGATACAGATTATTAGCAAGATATTACTTCTCAAAAATATTAATAACACTATTTCTCTTGCTGTTAAAAATCAGTTAAACCAAAATCAGGTAATTTTGCTGCTCAAATTAATTATGGAAAACTTTGAACAACGCTGGCTTGAAGTTGAAAAGCTCTTAGAAGAGCGTTTTGACAAGAAGCCCGATATGGAGAGTATATTGTTTCTGGTAGGAGTAAATGAGCTTGGAAAATTACCGGCGCGTAAATTTTCGAAAGAGCAGAAGCAGGACCTGATGCATGTGGCTGTATGTGCATTGCTGAGCCAGGAGGGCTATTATGAATTTGCGGGTCGCGATGCTGATGGCTGGCCGCATTATAATCATGTAAAGGCTGTAGATGCCCAAACCCTACAAACTCAGGAACAGGTATTAAAGGAATGTATTGTACGGTACTTCAACAAATAATAAAAGCCCCTCTGATTGAGGGGCTTTTATTTAAAATTGGTTATTGTCTTATTTCACAATAGACAGTTGTTTAACCATCATACCTTTTTGTGTTTGCAGCCTTACGCTGTAAATACCTGTAGGCAATTGGTCTGTAGCTATTGATAAATGGTTGCTGCCGCTATTCATATTTTGCATAGGCACAGAAGAAACTATACGGCCCGCCGCATCAACTATTTGAACTGACATCATTGTAGTTTCATTCAATGAGAAGTTAATGTTGACCTTGCTAGTAGCAGGGTTAGGGAACATAGTGAAATCCTCGATACCGGCTTTTACATCGCTTACAGCAAGAGGTATGCTTACATTTTGGCTGTTAAGTACTGCACCGTCAGATACACGGATAAGTACTACAACTGCTGCCATGTGTTCTCTTTTATAATCGGCCCTGATAGTAGTAGTGAACGTATGGTCATACGCACTATTTGCGGTCATAGTAGCAGGCAGGCTGCCAGCTTCGCCGTCGGGAGTAGGAATGATAGCACGTGCAACGAAGTCATACTCCATCAAGCTATCCGGAACTTTCGCTTTTTCTTCCTGCCAATCGTGGCCAGCACCTGTTAGAGGTATATCCTGGCTGTTTTTGCTGTAGTAGTTAACCTGGCCCCATTTACTGCCCTTACCGCGCACATCACTTTCTGTAAGTATCAATGCAAGGCGGTAGTCGCCCGAAAGATCAATTGCAGGTGTAACAGATGCTTTAACAGAGTATTTGAAACCTTGTGCAGCTACATCGGTCAAGGTGATGTCAGCGAAACCGAAATCATCTTTATGAGTATTATAGATATCGATCAGATCAGATGGATCAATAACCTGGGTACGGTCAACAACAGCCGAAGGATAGCCGCCAACTATGCTACCCAGGTAGCTATCGTAATTGCTTACTACCATAGGATCGCCATTGTGTACAGCTACTAAACTAAAACTATTGCCATAGTGATTGTATACTGAATCCATATATACTGCACCACGAGGGCACCAACCACACCATGTACCGGTACCTTCTTCTACAAATATCTTTTTAGTAGGCTTAAACGCTATTGTAGTAATAGCTGTGTTTCCTGAATCGTTAGTATTATCAACGTCACCAGTCAATTCAGCCCAAACCTTTACATCGCTCTCGCCCACAGTAGCAGGGAAAACTAAAGGTACAGTACATACGAATGATGCAGTTGCGAAAGATGCAATATTAACGCCGGTGAAATTATTAGTAACTACCGGGCCATTGCCAACCTGCGCTTTTACAGTATAAGAAGTTATTGCTGCGGAACCTGCATTTGTAACCTTACCGCTAAGCAGCAAATTACTACCGCTCAAGCCATATGTTTTCTGCTCGCCGGCAGTAGGTGCAACTGATATCATATGAATATCATTTGCAGGGGTAAGAAAAGTAGAAATGTTGTCCAGCGTAAGAAGATACTTATCGTTAGAATTATTACGGAATGCTACGTAGATGGTTTGACCAACATAAGCGCCAAGACTAGCATACTTAGTAGTATACTGT
>JAEZIL010000069.1 GCA_023436685.1 Bacteroidota bacterium
GTGCACGACTTTCCACCGGCTATTTATAGCTTGAACGGCCGTGTTATTGAAGAGAAATTGAAAAGCCGCCGCGATCTGCTGATGGATGAGGCAATGAAATACTACGAATTCTTGTCGGAAGATGTAAATGTTGTAGGCAGCAACGAACAAGAATATTTTCATGTAAGCAATAGTGGCAAAGCACTGAAGGTAGACATGTTCAGTAAGACAAAAAGTGGCGATACCAGCTTTCTTATATACTCAAGAGTATTCGATCCTGAAATAACGAACGAAGTGCGCCTCTATGGCTTAAATGGTGATGACCTTTTTAAAGTAGATGACGATGTACAATCAAAAATACGCCTGCGTATAATAGGCGGTAAGGGTACCGACACGTTTAACCTGCAAGGTAACGTCAGCAAGTATGTGTACGACCTTAAAAGTGGAGGTAATTATTTGGTAAAAGGGCAACGCGTGCGAAACCGGTTATCGAATAAACCTGAAGTAAATGATTTTAATTATAAAGCCTATGAATATGGCAGCACGCAGCGCTACCCCTATATAACAGGCGGCTATAATACCGACGATGGTATACTTGGCGGGCTGGTATATACCTATCGCACATATGGATTCAGGAAAGAGCCTTATGCTACTGAAAACCGCCTGTGGGGCTTGTATTCCTTTATGGGCAAAGCTTATCAATTCAAATACAATGGTACTTTTATAGATCTATATAAAGGCCTGGACATATTGACATATGCCGAAATGCAAGACCCCGTATTGTATAACTTTTTTGGGCTTGGAAATGAAACCGTTGCCGAAAAAGGTAAGCCGCTCATGTACTACAATGCCCGCTTCAACTTTGTACAGGCCGATATATTGTTTCGCCAGCGCTTCTTCAAGAATAAATTAAGCATTTCCGTTGGCCCTACACTTTACCATTACTGGAACCATCCTGAAGACAACCAGAATAAAATACTGGACGTTCCGGAATTGGCAGGGCTTGATTATAAGTCTGTATACGATAATAAAACTTACCTGGGTGTAAAAGCAAATGTTAATGTCAATAACCTGAACAATATCATTTTCCCTACACGGGGCGTACAATGGAACAATGAATTTTTGCACCAGCGTGGGTTAGGCCTAAGTGCCAAATCATTTACCCGCTTTCAATCTGATATGACGGTATATGCCAGCCTTAGCGACCCTGCAAATGTGGTAGCAGTTTTGCGTTTTGGCGGTGGTAAAATATTCAGCGATAGCTTTGAATATTTCCAGGCTGTTAACCTGGGTTCAAATAATTACTTAAGGGGCTTTAGAAAAAACAGGTTTTCCGGTTCCTCTTCTTTATACAACAGTGTAGAGCTACGTATCAAGCTATTAGATGTAAGATCGCGAATTGTACCCGGTACACTGGGCTTAATAGTATTCAATGATATAGGCAGGGTATGGTATAAGGATGAAGACTCTGACCGATGGCATGACGCCTACGGAGGTGGCCTATACTTCCTGCCGTTCAGGTCAATCATATTATCGGCTACGGTTGGCCGCTCGGCCGAAGAAACTGTATTCAACTTTACCGTTGGCACTAAACTAAACTTAACATTCTAATTATTGCTTATGAGCACTAACGTATATACTGATATCAGCAATTTTGTTACAGGCCTGTATAATGAGCCGGGGCATCAGCACCTTGTCTTCCACAACTTGTCTCATACACAGGCAGTTGTTGAACATTCGCAGGAGATTGCTGCGCATTACGAGTTAACGGCAGATGAAATGCTGACAGTATATACTGCTGCATGGTTTCACGATGTAGGGCACCTGTATGCTGATATTGAAATACACGAAGAAAAAAGTGTGGAAATAATGCGCGGCTTTATGCAGCAATGTGGCTATACCGATGAATTTATTGACGAGGTAGCCAAATGTATTATTGCTACACGTATGCCACACGACCCACACTCATTACTGGAGGAAATAATGTGCGATGCTGATACCTATCATTTTGGAACCAACAATTTCAAGGAAACCAATAAAGAAATATACAAAGAATACGAACTGCGCAACAAAAGAGCGCTTCTGGAAAACTGGGAGCAAAACACATTGATGCTTTTAGAAACGCACAGGTTTTTTACATCGTATTGCCAAACGCTGCTTGCTAAAGGAAAAATAAAAAACATACAGCGCGCTAAAAAGAAACTTTACGAATTAAATGAAGATATGGAGGAACAGAAGGGAAATAAAAAAGATAAAAAAAATAAAAAGCAGCCGGAAGAAACTGCTGACGCCACTAATAAGAACAGGTTGTTAACACGGGGCATACAAACTATGCTACGCCTTACTTCCGAAAATCATTTGGAGCTAAGTAATATGGCAGATGGCAAGGCAAATATCCTTATATCAGTCAATGCAATCATTATCTCTGTCATTTTATCGGTACTGCTGCGCAAGCTGGAGTCAGAGCAATATCTTACCATACCCACCATAATATTTCTCGTATTCTCTGTAATAACTATAGTTATTGCCATATTGGCTACACGCCCTAAAATAACCGAGGGACGTTTTAGCAGGCAGGATATTCTGAATAAAAAAACAAACCTCCTCTTCTTTGGTAACTTCCATAAATCATCGCTGGAAGAGTATCAATGGGGTATGAAAACAATGATGCAGGATAAAGATTATTTGTATGGTTCACTGGTACAGGATATCCATCACCTGGGGGTTGTTTTGGGCCGCAAATACAAACTGATACGTGTTGCCTATAACATTTTTATGATTGGCATTATCGTTTCGGTGCTAGCATTTGGAATAGCGGTTGCCCTGCACGATCCTGTTGAAACAACAATTATTACAACACCTACTTCTGCACCACTATAATAATGGCCTTTACAAGTTCCATAACAAGCAAATTATCTACCATTAGCCGTTACCGGTACAAATGGGTAATGATGATAACTATTGCCTGGACCTTGATAGACATTTTTTTATGGCAGCGTTATATGCGCACATCTGCCCATCTTAAGTTTGGTACATCATTTACTATTCTCAATACCGAAGCTGTGCTGCTACGGCTGGGTATAGTAGCTTATATGAGTTGGGTTATGGGCTATTTGCTCGTTTTCAGGCTAAAGGGATGGTTTCGCGATTATCCCATGATGATTAACCTGATACTAAAGACCTGCATTCTTTTGCTGGCCTCTATTATCATGAATGTACTCCTGCACTTCTTTTATTCATTGGTAATATTAGATGCCTCTATACCTACAGCATGGAATAATCTGTACCACGATACATCTTTCACTCCCTGGTTTTGGAGCAATAACCTTATCTGGATAACGATATTCATTATTACACAACTCCTTATTGAGATCAACGAGAAATATTCTCCCGGGGTCTACCTCGATATTGTGATGGGCAAATACATAAAGCCACGTAACGAAACACGTATCGTTATGTTCATAGATTTAAAGGACTCTACACCTATAGCAGAAAAACTGGGGCACACAAAATATTTCCGTTTCATTCGCGATTTCATCTATTTTGTTTCAACATCATTGCTTGAATATAATGGCCGTATTTATCAATATGTAGGCGACGAAATAGTGGTTTCCTGGTTGTACAGCCCTGCTAATGTTCAAAAATGTCTTGATTCACTCATCGACGCTCGCAGGCGTTTACAAAAGCATTCAACAGAGTTCAAAAGAAAATATGGCCTGCAACCTGAATTTAGGGTAGGCATACATGTAGGCGAGGTAACAGTAGGCGAAATAGGCGTTATAAAAAGAGACCTGGCCATGAGTGGTGATACCATGAATACGACTGCACGCATCCGTACCGCCTGCAGCGAATTGAATCAAAAATTTATTGTTTCTAAAGATTTTAGCGATGTGCTAAACCTGAAAGACTGGCAGTGCACCAGCCTTGGCTTTATAGAGTTAAAAGGTAAACGAGATGGCATTGAGCTTTTTACTTTAAATATATAAACCTACACCCTCGCACGCCAGGGCAACTCTTCTGCCTTGTTGATGTGGCCTATATAGCGCGCCAGTACAAATAAAAAGTCAGATAAGCGGTTAAGGTATTGGATGATAAGATCGGGCACATACTCGTTGTGCTCATGCATACCAACACATAGGCGCTCGGCCCTGCGGCAAACGCAGCGTGCTACATGGCAGGTCGATGCAGCAAGGTTTCCACCGGGTATTATGAACGATCTCATTTCGGGTAGCTCTTCGTTCATTATATCTATCCTTGCTTCCAGCCACTGCACATCTTCGGCATGCAGGTCGGGTAACTTCATTTTCACTTCCTTGTCGGGGGTGGTAGCCAGTACCGATCCCAGTGTAAACAACCTGTCCTGTATTTCGCGTACCCATTCCTTTATTACTTTGTGCTGCACCATATCATTCACCATACCCAGGTAAGAGTTTAATTCGTCTACAGTGCCATAACTTTCTATGCGTATATGATTTTTAGGCACACGCACGCCACCTATCAGGCTGGTGCTGCCTTTGTCTCCGGTTTTGGTATATATCTTGAATGCCATTTCTTTTCTAATTTGATAATGATTGGATGATAGGATAGTGAGCAATAATTGACACTGCTATTAATTAGCTAATCAACTCCTTGCGTTTATCAGTTTCCACGTTACCATCCCTAATACGTACTACACGCCTGGTGTAGTTAGCAATATCCTCTTCGTGTGTTACCAGTACTACCGTATTTCCACCAGCATGTATGGTACTAAACAGTTCCATTATTTCTACCGATGTTTTGGTATCCAGGTTACCTGTAGGCTCATCTGCCAATATCAGCGATGGATTGTTAACCAAAGCACGGGCTATGGCTACGCGCTGGCTTTGCCCGCCCGATAGCTCGTTGGGCTTATGATGTGCTCTTTCACCCAGACCTACTTTATCTAGTATTGCGCGTGCACGTTCTTCCCGTTCCTTCTTACCAACCCCTGCATATATAAGGGGTAGTGCTACATTCTCCCATGCGGTAAGGCGTGGCAGCAGGTTAAACTGCTGAAACACAAAGCCGATCTCTACATTACGCACATCTGCCAGCTCATCATCTTCCATACGGCTTACGTCTTTGCCATTTAGTATATACTGGCCCGCAGTAGGAGTATCCAGGCAGCCCAGGATATTCATCAGCGTAGACTTGCCCGAACCTGATGGCCCCATAAGCGCCACATATTCGTTGCTTTCTATCAGCAGGTCTATACCCTTCAATATGGGTAGCTCCTGCTTACCCAAAAAATAGCTTTTCCTGATACCAGTCAGGCGGATGACTTCTTTCATCTTTATATAGCACAGGTCGTGCGCCGTTTCAAAAATACAGATAATTTTACGCCTCTATGCTGCGCTTTCCTAATTGTAAAATAAACCTCGGCCTCTATATCACCGGTAAACGCGATGATGGCTACCACAACCTTGAAACTATATTTTATCCCTTACCATTGAACGACGTACTTGAGATAGTACCGGCAAAAGCCACCACTATTCATTTATCGGGGAAAACAGTAGCAGGCGATGAACGCAAAAACCTTGTTTGGCGGGCATATGAACTACTACAGGAAATGTTTCCCATACAGCTTGGCAAGGTAGATATATACCTGCATAAAGTAATACCAATGGGTGCCGGCATGGGTGGGGGCTCGGCCGATGGCGCTTATATGCTGCAGATGCTGAACGATGAGTTTTCACTGGGTATGGATCAGGCTGCGCTTGCCAAACTCGCCCTTCAATTGGGCAGCGACTGTCCGTTCTTTATTTATAATACGCCACAGTTTGCCAGTGGCCGGGGCGAGCATATGCATCCTATCGCTCTCGACCTTTCAGCATATAGTATACAGCTTATTTGCCCCGAGGTACATATATCTACTGCCAAAGCTTTCAGTATGTTAACTCCTAAGCCAGCTGGCTTCAACTTAAAAATGCTACCTCAACTGCCCATTAACGAATGGAAGGATAACATAAGCAACGATTTTGAGGTACCTATTTTCGCGGAGCACCCAGAACTGGCTGATATTAAAAAGCAACTATACGATCAAGGCGCTGTATACGCCAGCATGAGTGGTAGCGGCAGCACTATTTATGGCATATTCAGGAAAGGAGAGAAAGCAACAATAAACATTACATTACCTTCAGAAGGCCACTTCCTGCAATAGAAATAGCCGCCGTCTTACAGACAGCGGCTATCCAAATATTTAAAAGCTACAGCTTATTTTACTTCAGCAACCAGCGCTTTGAAAGACTCAGGCTCGTTCATAGCCAGGTCAGCCAATACTTTACGGTTCAGGTCAATATTCTTTGCAGACAATTTACCCATGAACTGTGAGTAGCTTATACCTTCTTCACGGCAAGCAGCATTGATACGCACTATCCACAAAGAGCGATAGTCGCGTTTTTTAATTTTACGACCTACATATTTGTAACCAAGACCTTTTTCAAGTACGTTTTTGGCTACCGTATATACATTTTTACGTTTACCGTAAAAACCTTTGGCTTGTTTCAGTATTTTCTTTCTTCTCGCGCGAGATGCAACCGCATTTACCGAACGTGGCATATTCTAAGTTATTATGATCGTTTAAAAATGTTTAGCGCAAACCTAACATGCGTTTTACCAGGTTCTCGTTCGCTGGGTGAACGAAAGCCGCCTGACGCAAGTGGCGTTTACGTGTTTTTGATTTTTTAGTTAGCAGGTGGCTTTTAAAAGCTTTATATCTGCGTATTTTACC
>JAEZIL010000160.1 GCA_023436685.1 Bacteroidota bacterium
CGGGGAATTTTGGCAGCGATCAAAAAAGACACACCACCACTCGAACGTCAGATTAACAATTTTGTACGTAAGATGGTTGTAGTCGGAACTTTTGTATTTCTGATCGTTTGGTTGATAAATTATTTCAGTTCCTATGACCTGGCGGACAGCTTGCTAAAAGCACTTACGCTTGCCATGAGCATTTTGCCGGAAGAAATCCCTGTAGCCTTCACTACATTCATGGCTCTGGGCTCCTGGCGACTGATGCAAATGGGTGTTGTTGTTAAAGAGATAAAGACTGTTGAGACCCTGGGTAGTGCGACAGTGATATGTACAGATAAGACTGGCACACTGACGGAAAATCATATGAGCGTGGCCAGCTTTTTTGTTCTGGAGTCAAGCAGTTATTTCCTGCCTGGGGAACAACCCAATGAAGCAACCCGCGACCTGTTAGCTTATTCTATGTGGGCCAGTGAACCGCTCCCATTTGACCCTATGGAGACAGCTATTCACCAACTGTACAGCGATGTCTTTAGTTCTGACGAAAGGCCTTTGTATCAAATGATCCATGAGTACCCCCTTTCTGGAAAGCCGCCCATGATGACACATGTTTTCAGAAATAGTGCAGGCAAATTGATTATAGCAGCAAAAGGAGCCCCGGAAGCGCTGATCAGTGTATCCCAGATAAGTGAGTCCGAAAAACAAAGGGTAGAAGATGCAGTGCGCACGCTTTCCGCTAATGGATACCGGGTGCTTGCAGTAGGCGCCGGTACCGTGGATGGAGCTACTTTCCCTTCAACCCAGCAGGAGATTAGGTTTCGGTTGAAAGGTATCATAGCCTTTTATGATCCTCCCAAGAAAAATATTGCTGAAGTACTGGATGCCTTTTATAAAGCAGGCATTTCCGTCAAGATCGTAACAGGCGATAACGCTGCTACTACTACCGCAATAGCAAAACAGATCGGGTTCCGTGGATATGAACAACATATTTCCGGAGAGGCACTGATGGACATGAGCACCAGTGAGCTGCAGGAAAGGGTAGCGGAGGTTAATTTATTCAGTAGGGTGTTCCCTGAAGCTAAGCTGAATATTATTACAGCACTGAAAGCAAATCACGAGGTTGTGGCTATGACCGGTGATGGTGTAAATGACGGGCCGGCGCTTAAAGCTGCCCATATCGGTATAGCCATGGGAAAAAAAGGAACCGAAATTGCCAGGCAGGCTGCTTCTTTAATCCTTCTTGAAGACGATCTATCGAAAATGGTGGATGCGATTGCAATGGGCCGAAAGATATACGCAAATCTCAAAAAAGCTATCCAGTATATTATTTCCATTCATATCCCGATTATTTTGAGTGTTTTCATTCCATTGGTGCTCGGCTGGGTATATCCTAATATCTTTTCTCCCGTTCATGTTATCTTTCTGGAATTAATCATGGGACCTACCTGTTCTATAATTTATGAAAACGAACCACTCGAGGCGCATTCGATGCACTTACCACCGCGTCCATTTACAAAGACCTTTTTCAGTTGGCGGGAACTAACCACCAGTATTGTTCAGGGTCTTATGATCACAGCAGGTGTCCTTTGTGTATACAGGTACGGTGTTTGGCAAGGCTATAATGAAAATATTACACGGGCAATGGTATTTGTTACGCTCATTACAGCAAATATTATTCTGACCCTAGTCAACAGGTCCTTTTACTATTCAGTCTTCGCTACGCTGAAGTATAAGAATCATCTTATCCCCCTCATCGTTGGCATCACAATATTGATTTCCGCATTGCTGATCTATACACCTATTTTACAGGAGCTATTTCGCTTTGAAAAAATTAGTTTTTCTCAATTGACGCTTTGCATATCTACCGGCTTTCTTTCTGTAATATGGTACGAAGGCGTGAAATGGATCAAGCGTAGGTAGCAACTATTATTATACCAATGAGAGCAGAATATCCTTTTCACTGCACGAAAATGCCGCTACATTTTTGTTGATTGTAAATAGTAAATAAAGTTTGGTTGGTTTATTGCTACAGATTTGCAGCACATTGGTAAGAAGGATATCCAAATTTGGGTGCCTTGGAGATTTTGTTGGGTGCCTTATTGGGTACCACCAGATGTCAACTTTGGCTCAATTATGGCATTAACCCAAATAAAAAAAGCCCCAATTAAGGGGCTTTAAGCTCATCGGTCGAAACTGAGCGGAGAGAGAGGGATTCGAACCCCCGGAGCTGTTACACTCAACGGTTTTCAAGACCGCCGCATTCGACCACTCTGCCATCTCTCCGGGCGCAAAATTATACAAGCATGTCAATTTTCAAAAAGTTTTTTTTGATTAAGCACATATTTTTATACAGCTCATTTAATTATCTTACAAATTCAATCTTAATTCTATGTTACATTAATATTATCTTTACACCGTAATAAGTTTATGACAGGATAATGTATCGCAGCCTGATTCTTGATTATACCGTATATTTTGTAGTAGCTATAATCGTTATTGCCATTCTTATAAAGTTAATAAAGTTGTCCTCTGTTAATGATCACAGTAACAGAATTAACCTCTTCTTACGATCGTTTCGTTATTACAGTATGCCAGTATTAAGAAATATGGTAAGTAAACCAGGGCAGGAGTATCTCAGGTTTAATAACAAACTAAATGCTATAGCCTATATAGCAATCGGAGTAATACTCTTATTGTATTTGCTGATGAAAATAATTTAGTCAGGTTTTATTTGATTTCAGCACGATTTATTGTGCCGCACGGTTCAGTCATATATGTGTAATACAGTTTACCATTTCTGAATACCCAAATGAACCATTTATTGTCACGGTATAAAGGTTGGTTTAAAGAATTATTCTTCCCTTCTTTATTTATATTGTACGTATAAATATTGTAGCCATTGTGTTTTGTTTGTGCTGCATATGATTTTAGTAAGCCATATACACTTGCACTTTCATCTACATTGTTTTCCCAACCGCGTATCGGTCCAGCTAATAATTGTTCCGCCGGATATTTTTTAGTTGCCAGGTTATATAATGCAGGATCGGTAAAGTATATTTCAATATTTTCCCCTGCTAGTTTGGGGTCGACAGAAACAGCATAGTTGCATGTTTCTTGCATTTTATTGTTAATGGCATTATCATCAATAAGTTGAAGTGTCATGGCCATTGCACTATCATCAACAGATTTAGCAACAACAAATTCTCTCATACTGAAATATGCGTTATAAATAGCTACGTTAATAACTTCATCACCCCAGTTTTCTCTTACAGCTTTATATACAGGTGCTGCAATTTGGTACATTCTATTACGATATTCATCATTGTTGTAAGCGAAATCATTTATAGAATTTAATACCGAAGCCAATACACTTATATTACGGGAGATAGTGTTATTTGTGTTGGTAATACTTACCAAGTTTTGGAAGGATTTGAGAAAGTTGGCATATTGCTCTCTTGTAATACGTTTGTAGGCACTGACTTCAGTTTGTTGATAAAGAGTAGTCATACGTTGGGCAAATTGTTGCCCAGCTGTTTGTAACGCATATGTGCTTTCAACCTTTTTTGTATTAAACCCTTCGTCTGAGTATTTGAGATTGGTTTGAGCACTTGTAGTAAATGTAGATAATGCTATTATAGTAATTGTTATGCTTGCTTTTTTCATACTGCGAGGAATATGCAGTAATATTAGAAAATACTTCCTGTATAATCAATAGGCAGGAGATAGGGCCTGAAATGGAAGGCTAATTAGTGTTAGAATGGACTATACTCCGTTCATAAATCACTTTTTGAACCCATGATTGTTGTATCAATTCCTCCTTACCTGTTTTGCCAGCCATATTGTATTCATATAATGCATCTTCTATATCTCTTTCGGTAACTATGGTGTGCGCAAAGCCCCATTGTGTTTTTGGAATAATCTGGAAATGGCCCGTTACATAATGGAATGGCAAGGTTAACAGTAGCACCATTAATACGATAAAGCTATTCCTTGCAAATACGTACTGCTTTTTTGCTCTGTAATAGTTGGCTCTATTATACATATACATAGCTGTAGAATTTGAATACAATTTACAGCCGATAAATCTTTCAAAGCAAGACTAAGCTCCTAATTTACATCTCATTAACGCTGCTTTTGCAAGCTGTTTACATTCGCATTATGCTCAACCTTATTCTCTGCTATTACGTTAGTATTATGGCGCAGGTTAACACCATAAGTATAGTTGGTTGAGAGAATGATGTCATTGCAATCAAAGTGTTTCACAACACCTGTTTCAGCGTTGGCCACCACCCAGCAGGTGTTCTGATGCATGCCATAGTCGATAATGAAGATAGCATGCCCACGGCCCAATGGGGTTTCAACCAGTATTGCAGGGTTCAGTTGTAGTATCATAACCTATTGAGAAAAAATACTATGCCACTGTAGCGTCTGCTATTTATATGCATTACGGACGCGAACATTATTAAGATCAGATATGTCAGGTTGGGTTAACATGATAGGGCGGGGTACTACCTTTATTTTCTCGGTTTGCTGGGCAAAAGTGCGGAAATACTCTACTTCCAGGTCTCTACGGCCGTGTACAGCACTATATATTGCCAGCCGGGTTGTGTTGTTTACAGGCTTACCATTCTTC
>JAEZIL010000180.1 GCA_023436685.1 Bacteroidota bacterium
CTATGTAGCAGCCCTTTACCTGCAAACATCCATTGCACGCCACCTGCGGCTACATTGCCTGCATGGCCCGCATTATCCATATGATAGCCTTCTCCCTGCAACATTAAAGTAACCGGGGCAAAGCCACGGTGCGGATGTGGGTGGATACGCGCCTTAGAACCCGGAGCAATCTGCTTCGGTAGTGCATGGTGCAGCACAATGAAGGGGTTTGCAAAACGGAAGTCTTTATGTGGAAGTGGCTGCAGCACTGTTTCCTCATCAGTAATATGCTTCTCGCGGCCTAGTAGTATATGTTGAATGCTCTTTTTCATGACGGTTGTTTTTATAAAGTTAAAGGCTGCAAGAATCTTGCAGCCTTATATTATGATAAGTGTCCGAATTTACCTGATTGAAATTCCTCGAATGCTGTATACAGCTCTTGCTGTGTATTCATTACAAACGGGCCGTACTGTGCTATCGGTTCGTCAATAGGGTCGCCACTCAACACCAGCAATACTGCGCCTTCCGATGTTTTAATATGTACATCCTCTCCATCGTTGTTTTTAAACAACACAAAGCTGTGTGTAGCGGCATTTTCACCATTTACTTCAGCACTACCTTCTACAACAAGTATAGCGGCATTTTGCGTAGCTGGCAGACTAAAATCAACCTCACCACCTTTGTTTAGTTTTATATCGAACATGTTGACAGCAGTAAACGTAGTTGCAGGGCCGTTTGAACCATTAAAAGAACCAGCTATTACGTTCACGATACCCACACCATTGGCCAATTCAACTTTACCCATTTTATCGGCAGTTATTTCCTGGTATTTAGGAGCTGTTAATTTGTCTTTAGCAGGAAGGTTCACCCAAAGCTGTACCATTTCGAATTCGCCACCTTTTTTAGAAAATTCGGTTTCGTGGTATTCTTTGTGCAAGATACCTGCACCAGCGGTCATCCATTGTACATCGCCGGGTTTTATAACACCTGCATTACCTGCGCTGTCGTTATGCGCTACGCTACCTTTATAGGCAATAGTCACCGTTTCAAAACCTTTGTGCGGGTGAACATCCACACCGCGTGGTGTATCAGACGGACCAAAATCGAATGCAGGACCAAAATCCAGCATCAGGAAGGGGCTGATACGCCTTTGCGTAACACCACCACCGTTAGGAAAATAATTATATACCCTGAAACCATCGCCTACCATGTTGAAGCGAGGTGGACGTGCAAATATTTTTTCTACTGACCTTTTCATAATATATATCTCCTTTGTTTTTTTATTGTTTGTTATTCAGCTGCATGAAAACCCATAAAAGCATCATCTCTTACAGCATAGTTGTTGCTTATTCTCTTGTTGTGCTCTGCAATTTTGGCTTCGATATTCTCTACAACGTAGGGTAAATCTTCTTCAGCCAGTTCCACAACCTCTACCCCGAAGAATTGTGTTTTCAGCAAGGCATTTAGTTTAGGATAGCTGCCTGCCAGCGCCACCATGTCGATAGCCTTGCTGTATAGTATTTCGACACCACCCTCCTCGCTTTTAGCTATGATACTGTTCCAATCAGCTACGCCGTGCAGCTGCGTTTTCAGTATTTGGGTATTGTAGTCATTTGCACTTATTACCAACAATTCTAACCTATCCATTTTTTACTCCTTTTTTGTTATACAAATTTACCATCATCTACCGGGCGTTTACAATAACATAGATTAAGCATTGATCTTAACCTAGATTAAGTCGTTCAAATATCACATTACACATATTCATCTTCGTTGCTAAGTTTTGCTAAGTTTTCTGTCATAAAAAAATATTTTTCGTGCTACTGTTAGAGTTGAAACACTTTGCAGGAGCGCTTTTGAAAGGCGAAATACTGTATTTGCGACTTGCAACATTTCAGCAATACTTAACAACATATATACAATGCGACACTCTGTTCATCGATCTTAAGAGAAACCAATAATCAGTACAAATATACAACAAATAAAAGTAAATGCTACCTACTAGCCGGCATCTTGGAATTCAGCATTTTGCTGAGGAATTCGGGGGTAACGCCTATATAAGAAGCCACGAGCTTTTGTGGCAATGTTTCGATGAGGGAAGGATAATATTGACAGAAACCCTGGTAACGTTCCAGGGCGGACAGACTAAGATTATCTATCAGGCGGCGCTGGTAGGTAACCAATGAGTTCTCGGCCAGTATGCGAAAGTATTTATTGAACTGCGGTAGTTGCTCGAACAGCTTATCGACATCTTCTTTCGAGATGGCCAGTACTTCGCCATCGAAAATGACGTCCATATACAAAGTAGCCGGCTGCTGTATGCTGAAACTGTACATATCGGTTATCCACCAGCCGGGCGGGGCAAATTGAAGTATATGCTCAAAGCCATTCTTATCGATAGAATAACTGCGCAAGCAGCCATCGTTCACAAAGAACAGGTATTTCGCTACCTCGCCTTCCTGCAAAAGGAATTGCTTTTTACGCACCAGCTTCTTTTGAAACAGGGAAGTAAAAAACGTTTCTTCTTCGGAAGTGAGGCTAATATGCTTACGCACACTTTGCAGCAGCATGTGGAACATAGGCTTAAAGATAAGGTAAAACTATTATCGCTTTAACTCGCGCACTTCATTGGGCAATACAACAAATAATTGCGTGCGCTCGTTCCTGCCAAGTATATATAAACCCGTCAGCACACCAAAAGCAGGAAGTATCATCTGGTTGCCATCCTGCAAATGGAATACGGGTAATTTTATAGATTGCTTTCCTAAACCGTGCAGGCAAACACCGGGATGAATATGCCCCGCAAGATTCAGTTTACCATCAGGGATATGATCGAGCGGCTTGTGCGAATAAATAAAGTGTTCATCTTCAATATGCTTATCTATTACGTGGATGTTCAACCTATCGAATAGGCGGTAGTCGATAATATCGTGATTGCCTTTTATCAGGGTAAATTCAATATCCTCGCAACATTCTATAAGCGATGCGAAGGCATGCCAGTCGTTATTGAAGCTGCTGTGAAACAGGTCGCCCAAAAAGTAAACCTTATGCGGCTGTATCTTTTCTACCAACTCTTTCAGCTTTTGATAATCACCGTATTGTGATGACGCCGGCATGGAGATACCATGCTTACGGAAATGACTTGCCTTGCCAAGGTGTACATCGGCAATAACCAATAAACGTTCGTCTTGTTTGTAAACCGCTTTTTCGGGTAAAAGTGTAAGTGTATGACCCTTGAATTCGAACTCCATTCTATTTCTCCAACTGTTTGAGCATCTTCTGTATCCTGTCTTCCAGTTTTTCGTTGGTCAGTTTCTCCCTGAAACGTTCGGTAAGAATGGGGAAGCAGAAGGGGCTGAGTTGTTGAAGGTAACGAATTATTATGTTTTGATTTTGCATGCGGTGCAGCGCATCGTACATACGCGCCTGTTCCATTTGGAAAGTATAGACTTCGTCATAGGCCTGGCGCAGCAGCAAGTTGTCTTCTTCATGTTCGGAGAACACAGAGAAAAATAGCGAAGCATTAGCTTGGGTATGGCGTGTCTTTACTTCCTTGCCGGGATATCCTGTGAATACCAGTCCAGCTATGCTGGCAATATCGCGAAACTTACGGCGCGCCATTTCACTTATGTTCACACTTTTTTGAATATCATCGGTCAGGTTCAGGTTATCGAGCAGGTCGTTACCCAAAGCTTCCTCGATAGGTATCTCCTGGTCGCTGAGTAGCTCAAAGCCATAATCGTTAAACGCCAAAGAAAAGCTCATAGGCTTTACCTGTGCAATGCGATAAGCAAATAATGCTGACAACCCTTCATGCACATTGCGCCCTTCAAAGGGGTAGATGAATACATGATAGCCTTCGCGCGTTTTTACTTTTTCTATTAGTAATTCATTTTTATGTGGCAGGTGAGACCGCTTTTGTTGTTCATCAAAGAGACGCTCCAGTTTTTCCAGTTCCGCATCTCTATCTCCTTTAGTATAGTAAGTATCCATCTTATCGCGGATGGTTTTGGATAGCTGCGAAGACAATGGCATGCGCCCGCCTTGCCAGGAAATAGAATAGCCTTTTTTATTGCTTTTACGCACCTGCACCGTCATATCTTTTATACGGATGAACTCTACATTCCTACCCGCAAATGAAAATACATCGCCGGGGCGCAGGCGCGATACAAAACCCTCTTCTATCAGTCCTAGCCTGCCACCACCCAAAAACTTCACCATCAACATACTATCGCTCACTATAACTCCTATACTTAAACGGTGACGCATTGCTATGCGGCGACTGGTGACTTTATACAGTCCGTTTTCGATGACCACCTTGTGAAACTCATCGTATGAATCGAGCATTTTACCGCCCTGCACAATAAAGTGCAGGCACCATTCAAACTCTTCCCATGTTACCGATGAATAACAGTGTGTCTGGATAATCTCCTGATATACTTTTTCGGGATAGAAACCTTCGGAAATGGCCAGCGTGACCAGATATTGCACCAATACATCGAAAGAGCGGACATAGGGAATGCGTTGCTCAATTTCATGATGTTTGATGGCATGGCGCAAGGCACTACCCTCAATTATTTCCAGCGAATGTGTAGGCAGAAAATGCACCACGCTGGTAGCCCCCGGCTGGTGGCCACTACGGCCTGCACGCTGCATGAACCGTGCTACACCTTTGGCAGAACCGATCTGTATCACCGTATCAACCGGGCGGAAATCGACACCCAAGTCAAGGCTGCTGGTACATACCACCGCCTTCAACGACCCATTATGCAAAGCACTCTCTACCCACTGCCGTATCTCCTCGCTCAGCGAACCGTGGTGTAAAGCAATTTGTCCGGCAAGCGATGAATCCAATTCGAGCAAGCGCTGGTACCATATCTCGCATTGCGAACGTGTATTGGTAAATATTAGTGTAGAATTGCTATTATGTACAACAGGCAATATTTTCTCGCCCAGTTTTATACCCAAGTGCCCCGCCCAGGGGTAGCGTTCTATTTCATCGGGCAGGAAAGTTTTTATCTCTATCTTCTTTTCGATCTTAGAACGTATCAAGGTTTGCTTACCTGTATAGCTACCCAGCAATATATCTTTCGCTTCTTCCAGGTTACCGATGGTAGCCGAGATGCCCCATATCTTTAGTTTGGGATTGATAGCTTTTAATCGCGATAAGGCGAGCTCTATGAGTACACCACGCTTGTTACCCAATAGTTCATGCCACTCATCCACTACCACAAATTCCACGTTCTTGAAGGTTTGCTCATAGCCTTTTTGCGCCATCAGCAGGTGCACACTTTCGGGTGTGGTGATAAGCCCATTGGGCATCGACTTCTTTTGTGCCGTGCGTTCTTTGGTAGAAGTATCGCCCGTGCGCATACCTATTTTATAATCAAACCGCAAATCTTCGCTCACCCGCTCGGTGGCCATCAGTATCTCTTTCGATAGCGCGCGGAGCGGGGTTATCCAAAGCGCATGCAAGCCGCTTGGCTTCTTCTTTTTGCTGATAAAATTTTGCAGGATACCGAACCAGAGCGCATACGTTTTACCATAGCCTGTTGGTGCATTCAACAGGCCG
The DNA here is from genome assembly GCA_023436685.1 of Bacteroidota bacterium. Taxonomy (GTDB): domain Bacteria; phylum Bacteroidota; class Bacteroidia; order Chitinophagales; family Chitinophagaceae; genus Polluticoccus. Next base: position 5,552 of record JAEZIL010000180.1, read on the forward strand.
GAATAGCCTTTGCCTATTGCATCCCAGCTCTTACGCTGAAACTCATGGGGTGTCCAGCCTTTGCGGCCAAACCAGTCATCGGCTATGTGTGTGTCCTGCTTCAACTCTGTATGTTCAATAATTCTAATAGGTCGGTCTTGGTATTCGCTTCTTTGGCCGTTTTATCTTCGCGCCAGCGCAATATACGCGGGAAGCGCAAAGCCACCCCTGACTTGTGCCTTGGCGACGGGTTGATACCTTCAAAGCCTAATTCAAATACCAACTGCGGCACCACACTGCGCACGGGGCCAAATTTATCTAATGTATTCCGTTTTATCCAGGCATCCACACGCAGCAGTTCTTTATCGGTAAGGCCTGAATATGCTTTGGTGAATGGCACCAATTCTTCACCATCCCAAACAGCGAAGGTGAAGTCGGTATACAGATTTGCACGACGGCCATGGCCACGCTGTGCATATATCAGCACCCCATCTACCGAGTATGGATCTACTTTCCACTTCCACCATTCTCCACGGCGACGACCTGTTTTGTAGGTGCTTTCTTTTAGTTTTAGCATCAGGCCTTCGCAAGTATATTCGCGCGACTTGCCACGCTCTTCTGCTGCTTGTTCCCATGTTTCGCAATCAACTATGGGGGATAGACGTAATACTTTGCCTGCGTCATCTTGGCGCACTTCGTTTATCATTTCTTCTAACAATTCGCGGCGCTTGTACAATGGCATTTCGCGCAGGTCTTCACCTTTGTATTCTATGAGGTCGTAGCAGATCATGACGAGTGGTGCATCCTGCAAGGTTTTCCTGGTTATATTCTTGCGGCCAATGCGCGTTTGCATGACATGGAAAGGAAGAATATCATCGCCTTGCATGGGGAGTATCTCGCCGTCAATTACGGTACAGTTGGGCAATATGCTGGCCAATGGATGAAACTCTACGAACTTCTCCGTCATCAGGTCTTCGCCACGGCTCCATACGAATAGTTGTTGCTCTCGCACGATGATCTCACCACGAATACCATCGTATTTGCGTTCTATCTGCCAGTCTTTTACATCGCCTAAATCTTGTGGTTCCATATCTAAAGCATAGGCCAAATAAAAAGGGTATGGCCGCGATATATCGTCGCGGATATCGGCTACGGTTAGCAAGTCGCTGATGGATGTTGTTTGCGGATCCCATTTACCGATGATGCGATGCGCCACTACATTTTCATCGAGCTTGTAATGTTTAGCCAATGCTTTGATAACTATCTTCTCCGACACACCCATGCGAAAGCTGCCTGTAATGAGTTTGTTGAACACAAACAATTCAGCACCTGACAACTGCCGCCACATGTTATCAATATAATCTTTACGTACCTGTTCGTCCTTCCCGTCGAGGTTGATGAGTTCCTGCATTATTTCGTGCAGGCTGTAGTCGGTTATTTCTTCTGTTTGTGGAAGTACAAGCGTAATAGTTTCTGCAAGATCGCCAACAATGTGATATGATTCTTCCAGCAACCATTGCGGTAAACCGCTCACTGCTACGCTCCAGTCACGCAGTTCGCCCGAACGCACTGTACGCTTCGGTCGCTTACCTGTAAGTAATGCCACACACCAAACCATATCTGCTTCATCGGCCACGGAGAAGTAATGCGCGATAGCATCTACCTTTTCGTTGGTAGATGTGGTTTGATCTATTCGTGTAAACAATTCACTGAATGCTTTCATCTACATCTCCTGTTTCGTTTGTTTCATTAGCCTCACCTGCTTCACCTTCCACCTGTTCGCCTACATATAGTGTATCTACTTCTGTTGCATTCAAACCATAGTTGGATTGCAGCCAGCGTGAGTAGATAGATTTATAACCATGCGTTACATAAATATTCTCAGCACCTGTACCACGCACTGCAGTATTTAATTGTTCCCAATCGCAGTGGTCGGACATGATAAAACCACGATCAGCCCCTTTGCGCCTGCGTGCACCACGTAGCTGCATCCAGCCGCTGCAAATGCCTAAACTATAGGGTTGTAGTTTGCGTATCCAGGGTGTACCTGCCGCCGATGGTGGTGCTACAATCATGGCACCTTTTATGTCTTTGATATTGATATTCGCATCGATGCGGGTATTCCTGGGTAGTGGGCCAATTGTCTGCTCGTATAATTTGGTAATATTATCAACCGCGCCGTGCGTGTATATACCGCCTATACTTTCGTCAAGCTTATTTATGACACGTTGCGCCTTGCCTAATGCGTAAGCCAATATTACCAAGTTTTTGCCTTCTGCCGCATTTTGCCGCCACCAGTTGTTGATGTCTTCATGCACTTCATCAACCGAGGGGAAATTATACACCGGCAAGCCGAATGTGCTTTCGGTAATGAAGTGATGGCATTTGATTAGTTCGAATGGGGCCGAGATATGGTCGTTCTGCAATATGTAATCACCGCTTACTACCCATACC
>JAEZIL010000211.1 GCA_023436685.1 Bacteroidota bacterium
CCGCATACTTTAGCTATCTCGCTTACTACAGTTACATACTCAAAATAGCCCAACCCCGAGCCGCCATATTCAGTAGGTACTAAAACACCCATCAGGCCCAGTTCTCCCAGTTTCTTAAAAACTTCAACGGGAAATTTCTGGCTTTCGTCCCATTCCATCATTTCTGGGCGAATATGCTTATTAGCAAAGTCGCGTATCATATTCGCAATTTCTACCTGGGTATCTGTCTGCTTAAAATCCATAATTAGTTATTGTAATGCGGCTTTTCAGAGCGCAATTTTACGATATTTTTTTGGCTTCCCATATTAGGGTTTAGTCAATTGTCAGTATACCCGTCAGTTGTTTGTAAACAGTATCGGGTATGCGCTGCAGCTCTCGCAGTTCTTCAAGGGTGGTAAAAGGCTCCGTTTTTCTGTGTTCCAGTATTTTATGCGCCAGTTTGGGGCCTATGCCGCGCAGGCGTACCAAGGTTACCGAATCGGCATGGTTAAGCGATATTTTGGCGATGCGAATGTAGGGGCGTAATGTTCCAAATTGTTCCGGTTTCAGGGTGTGTAGCGGTTTCAGATCGTCGGGGTGATAAAAGTGTATGCCCTTTGCCCGCCAGTGCATCAATATAGCAGTGGTCTTTTCGGGCAGACCCATTTTGCGGAAGCCTGCACTATCGAGCGTATTAGGGTCGAAAGGGAAGGGTTTTAGTACAACTTGTTCTGTTTTGTTGTCTGCGGCAGTTTTTTCTAAAGTTGTATTTCCTATCCCATTTGCCTTAATGTCATTATCAAAGCGGTACTTGCTTTCAGATTGCTGCGACAATGCCGCAATGGCGGTGTTGTATTTTGTTGTGTTTTGTTGCGGAGGGCTGGGTGAACCCACGTGCTGCAAAACAAATTTTGTTGTTATAAACAGGGTGAGTAAAACAATAAGCGCAATAATACCCATCCGCTCGGTACGGTTGAAGGAAAGCAGGGATAGGAGCACGCGCTTCATAACAATAGCAAAAATACTAATTTTTATAAAATATTGTTTATTTAAATTCGCTAATATTGTTCAATTGATTAATTGCAGAGTGAAGTCAGAATATAAGATAGTGCCCTACAGACTAAAGCACCAGCCAGCCATAGATGCGTTTATGGAAGAAATATATTCAGAATTTCCCGAACCATTTTACGCACAGGGTAGCGATAAGCTGGATAAGCTATCACAATTGTCAGGGAGGGCATACTGGGTGGTGTTGAATAACGATGCAGTAATAGGTACAGTAGGCATTGCAATGATAGCAAACGACAACGCAGTGCTAAAAAGCATGATGCTGCATAAGGACCATAGAGGAAAGGGAAAGCGACTGTCGGAGCGCATGCTGGCCTTTGCAGAGAATAAGGCGCGCAAAGCACACGCTGTACGAATGTATCTAGGCACTATGGTGCAAATGAAGGGTGCGCAAAGGTTTTATGAAAAAAATGGATATGCATTGATAACTGAAGGTAAACTCCCCATCGATTTTCCTGCAAATCCTGTAGATAAAATATTCTATTGGAAAATGCTATAACTCTTTCCTCAGCACATGGTCTACCATGAAAAAGCCTTCACCTATATCAATATCCTCATCGTATGCCAGGCTAAAGCCCATACGTTCGTAAAAGTCCTTTGCGTTGTTGCTGCGGTTCACGTTTAGCTCCAGTATTTGCTTGCCTGCTGCTTTTACGGCTTCTTCTACTTTTTCTACCAGCATGCGTCCGTAACCTTTGCCTTGTGTTTTGGGCAAGCAATACAACTTATATAACTTATATACCTCAGGGTTTTCCTGACGTGGCCCGTATGCTGCAAAGCCGACAGGCATATCGTTTTCGGTAAGCACCATGAAAACCTGCTCGTTGCTTACTATCTGTTGGGTGAGTACTTCGGTATTGTAAAACATATCGAGCATATAGCGTACTTGCCCCGGCGCTACTATAGGCTCGTAGGTTGGCCACCAGGTCGCCTCAGCTATCTGCTGTATGGCGGGTATATCTTGCGGAGTACCACGGTAAATATGTATCATGCGGCTGTAGTTGTGGTGGTGAAGTGCATGGTAAGGCTTTCACCTTCGGGCAGGGCATTCCATTTAGCGAACAGCTTCATAAATGTGGTGTACATTTCGGTAACGTCCTGTTGTGATATGGCAGGGGTATCTTCCTGCAATTCTGCTGAGACCAGGTCGATATACTGGTCTTGCCTGCAGGCACCCGAGCTGAGCGACTGCAGCGCGCGCGTCATTACTTCCGATACCATTGCCTCGCGTTCCAGCGAGCGTATCATGGCGGTAGTAGACAATTCATCGATACTGTGGCCTTGCGCTATAAGCGCATAAAAGGCTTTAGTAAACCCCATTTGCTGCTCTACCACATAGTGGGCAATATCATGATACGGAAAATCGGGGCCAAGATTGGCACGCGTAGTACTGCCATTGGCACGGGTGCACAGCAATATATTGCGGCCATTGCTCTTAGTAATGCTGATAAGCATATGGCAAATATAGCAGTATGAGAGCACCCTTACTTATTTTCTGTGCCGATACTATATGAAAATTGATATTTTGAACTTATATTTATTGCCAAATACTAATAGTGTATGAAACACATTGCCGCCATATTTACTGTAGTTTGTGCTTTATCGTTCATGGCTACTTCATGCTCGCCTGTATATCAACCTCAGTATGACTACGGTATAAAACGCAATACCTACAACCGTACATCGCCACCTAAAAAATTTGTACAAGCGCCAAAGCCACAGCAGGCAACTAGTACTTATGTAGCTACTAAATAAGAATACTAACCTTTTTCCAAATAAAAACGGGGCTCAGAAATGAACCCCGTTTTGCTTATATATTAAAGCAAACCTCAGTTTTCCATATAATTAGGCGATAGCAAAATGTTTTCAGGCAGAAAATCTACCTGCTTTTTCCCCAGGTCGTAGGCATCCATTACGGCCTTTTGTATTTCGGCATATACGCCATTGCCCTGCAGCGGGCAAGCCAGCTTTGCAAATGTTTTCTCTACCAGTTGTTTCAGCAGTTCCTCTTTTTTCATGGCGCTTCTTGTTTAAAATTTAATAATGCCTTTGTTTTGACTTAATAAAAGACCGTACCAGCCTGGTGCAGGCCAGCTAATAGCCTCGTTAGCAATAATATCCCCCTAAAACTACCTGCATTCCCCCAAAAAATGTAGCACAGAACTGTGGCAACTGAGTATTTTTAGACCATGATCAGGAAGCTGGCATTGGTTGACATTACATTATTAATACTAACTGTTGCACACGCCCAAACTATGAAAACAGTATATGAGCAAACAAACGGACAGGAGACCGCTACTTACAATGAGGTAATGGATTTTTATAGCTGGCTGGACAGGCAGTACCCTGTTATTGAAATGAAGCAGTTTGGACCTACTGATGTAGTATACCCTTTGCATGTAGTGTTTTATAACAACAAAAGCATTTTTGACGCTAAACGTATAAAAGAAGAAGGCGGAATAGTGATTCTGGTAAATAATGGTATACACCCGGGCGAACCCGACGGCATAGATGCGAGTATGATGCTGCTGCGCGATATAGCAAGTGCCAAAGTGAAAATACCCGATAATGTGCTGCTGGCAGTTATTCCTGTATTTAATATAGGAGGTATGCTAAACAGGGGCAGCCATAGCCGTGCCAACCAGAACGGCCCCAAAGAGTATGGTTTCAGGGGCAATGCACAGAACTACGACCTGAACCGTGATTTTATTAAGATGGATGCAAACGAGACACGGTCGTTGGTGCGTTTATTCCACATGCTTGACCCCGAAGTGTTTGTGGACAACCATGTAAGCAATGGTGCCGACTACCAACACGTGATGACCCTGCTTACCACGCAGCACAATAAGTTGGGTGGTGAAACCGGTAAGTATATTAAAGATGTATTTGAGCCACTGCTGTATAAGGATATGAAAACGCGCGGCTATGACCTGGTACCCTACGTGAATTATTGGGGCAATGAAGGAGTTGACAAAGGTTGGGACGGGTTTTACG
>JAEZIL010000254.1 GCA_023436685.1 Bacteroidota bacterium
AAACAGGGAAGTTTAATATATAAGTTTACTACCTACAGAGCTATTCCCTTGCAGCCCGCCGGTATGTACGCAAAGCACTTTGTCCTTTATAGAGAAGTAACCACTTTGTAGTTGCTGCTGTAATCCAAACATCATTTTCGATGTATACACTATATCAAGTGGGATTTCATTGATTTTATAAAATTCATTCATAAAATCAATAAGTGTATCTGTCCATTTACCAAATCCACCAAAGTGATATTTGTCAAACAGATGCCAGTTTACTTTTTGTCTGCTTGTTATAAAAGGTGCAATGTCAGATTGAATATGCCCCCCCATTTTCATAGGCACATATCCTAGTATAGTTAGAATAGCAGGCAAAGCATTGCGTAAACCAACCAAAGTAGTACCTGTGCCTGCCGACACACATACGTGCGTATAGTGTGATGAAATATAATGAGCTATCTCTTCGGCACCTTTCCTGCCATAGTTATTTGCCCCTCCTTCCGGTATTACATAAGGGGTATTATATTTTTCTAATAATTCATTCAACCAAATTTCATCACTTTTCAATTTATATTGCGATTGAGGTACGAAAGCCAACTCCATTCCATATTCTTTGCAGGCGGTTAGGGTTGGTGTCAAATCTTCATATTGCCCACGTACAATGCCTACTGAACGAATCCCATATTGTTGGGCAGCTGCTGCTGTAGCTACAAGGTGATTTGAATAGCCGCCTCCAAACGTGAGTATTGACCGGTACCCATGTTCAATAGCAACCTTTACATTGTATTTTAGTTTATACCATTTATTGCCGGAGACAACGGGATGCAGTACATCCAAGCGTAACATATCCAGTTGCTGCACACTCGGTTGGTACCATTCTACATTTAAAGGCTGTATATATGGCTCGTTAAGCGTTATAGCCATATTCACGAAGGTAGTTCTCATTATCGCGCCACTTGGGGCGCACTTTTATAAAAAGTTCCAGATGGACTTTACGTTGAATGAACTCTTCAATCGCCTCGCGCGATTTAATACCTAATTGTTTAATAAGGCTACCCCCCTTCCCTAGCATAATGATCTTTTGGGTTTCGCGTGCTACAATTATCTCTGCTTTAATAACACTTAGGGTGGGCTTCTCCTCGAAAGACTGGATAATAACAGCAGTATGATAGGGTATCTCTTCATGATACATATTAAATATCTGCTGTCGTATCAATTCACTTGCAAAAAAGCGTACCGGCCTGTCAGATATACTATCTTCAGGATAATATGGAGGTGCCTCTGGCAGCTTTTCCAATAACATGGGTACTATTTTATCCAGGTTGGTCTTATTCTTTGCCGATACGGGCAATATCTGCCAGTTAGGATATTTTTCAGAGAAGAGTTTTACCTTCCGTTCTACTTCTGCCTTATCTTTTACGGTATCTACTTTATTCAGCAACAAAATGGCGGGAACCTTGAGTTTCAACATCTGCATCACAGTTTCAAACTCTTCAACAGGCGCAGCGATATCATGCATCAAAATAGCCACATCAGCATCTTCCAGCGCACTTTTTACATGTTGCATCATTTTCTGATGCAACTTATATTTCGGCTCTATTATGCCAGGTGTATCTGAGAATACGATTTGGTAATTATCCTCATTGAGTATGCCTAAAATACGGTGACGGGTAGTTTGTACTTTATGCGAAGTGATGACCAACTGCTCACCCAATAATGCATTCAGCAAAGTGGATTTTCCTGCATTAGGAGCACCAAATATATTTACAAAGCCAGAACGAAACTGATCAGACATAAGAATGCAAAATTAACACGATGTAATGCTTTTTTGAAATAAAAGATAAAAACCTTTTGGTAAACAAAATTGTTTACTGTACTTTTGCATCCACATCGCGAGGTAGAGCAGCGGTAGCTCGTTTGGCTCATAACCCAAAGGTCACAGGTTCGATCCCTGTCCTCGCTACAGATAAAGAGGAACGTCTTAATGGCGTTCCTTTTTTCTATTAGCCATTCCTGCAAATTTAGCAACAGTTCAAGGCATAGTTTTTTTAAATGTGTTTTAAAAAGCACTATGAAAAAGATATTCATTATGGTTGTTGGTGTATTATGCTTTAATATATCGGCACAAGCACAGGTGAAAGAAAATGTGAAAGAAGGAGCTCAAGAGGTAAAAGAAGGAGCACAGAAGGGTGCACAGGAAGTAAAAGAAGGCGCTAAATCTGTAGGAAATAAAACTGCCGAAGTCACCTCTAAGGGTGCCGCACGTGTTACCGATCAGGTATATGATGGTAAGTATGGACCCAATGGGCAAACCATATATATTGACAATAATTCAAAATACTATTGGATAGATGATAAGGGCCGTAAAAATTATGTAGCTAAAGGCTCGTTGCGCGATAAGAAATGATATTAACTATAAAAAGAGGAGCATAAACGCTCCTCTTTTTATTTAGAAAAGTTCAACCTACCTAGTGAACAAGATCATTAAGAACATGTTTAATGTATTGTAATCGCCGGGTAATGTTGTAATTTTGAAACAAATAGAGCCGAAATGCCACATTATCACTCTTTAGGTAAGATACCCCATAAACGCCATACGCAATTTCGCAAACCTGATGGTGGGTTATATTCAGAGCAACTTTTTAGTACAGAGGGTTTTTCATCTAATTATTCCTTGCTGTACCATATTTACCCCCCTACGCAAATTATACGCACTGAAGAACCTGTAAGTGTAAAACCCAAGCAGTCTACAGACAATATACTTAAACACCGCAGCTACCAGGGCTTTAAGGTAAATCCTGCTGCCGACTACCTGGATAGCCGCAAGGTTGTATTATTCAACAATGATGTGCAAATAAGTCTTGCAGCTCCTCAAAACAGTACTACAGAATACTTTTATAAAAATGCCGATGCCGATGAAGTATTGTTTGTACACGAAGGCAGTGGTATACTAAAAACCCAATATGGTCAGATACCATTTGGATACGGTGATTACCTGGTGATACCACGAGGTACTATTTACCAGATACATTTCGATACTCAGGATAACAGGCTTTTCATAGTAGATTCTTTTAGCCCCATTACTTTCCCTAAAAGATATTTAAGCAAATACGGACAGCTATTAGAACATGCTCCGTTTTGCGAACGTGATATCCGCAGGCCGCAAGATCTTGAAACAAATGATGCAAAGGGAGAGTTTTTAATGAAAGTGAAAAAGAAAGGGTTGATGTATAACATATGGTATGCTAACCATCCTTTCGATGTAGTAGGCTGGGATGGATATGAATATCCTTATGCTTTCAGCATACACGATTTTGAGCCTATTACAGGCCGTGTACACCAGCCACCACCGGTGCACCAAACATTTGATGCACATAACTTTGTTATATGCTCATTTGTACCAAGGTTGTATGATTACCACCCCGAGGCCATTCCTGCGCCTTACAACCACAGCAATATTGATAGTGATGAAGTACTATATTATGTTGATGGTGATTTTATGAGCCGCAAGCACGTAACGCGTGGTATGATAACACTACATCCGGGCGGTATACCGCACGGCCCGCACCCTGGCGCTGTAGAGAAGAGTATTGGCGCTAAAGAAACTAAAGAGCTGGCAGTAATGGTAGACACCTTCCACCCATTATTAATGACTGAAGATGCGCACAATATAGAAGATGAAAACTATATTATGAGCTGGGCAGAATAATCTAATTAATTTTTTAAAAATAAAACATGGAACAACTTACAGTGTCAGAGCGCATGAAGCAGGCGCAGGACTTTCTTCCTATTAATGGAACCGATCATATAGAGCTGTATGTAGGAAATGCAAAGCAAGCAGCACATTATTACAAAACAGCATTCGGCTTCCAATCATTAGCATATGCCGGGCCTGAAACAGGCATGCGTGATAGCGCTTCTTATGTGTTGCAACAAGGTAAAATACGCCTGGTGCTTACTACACCGCTCAAGTCTACCAACCCTATATCAGAACATATTTACAAACATGGTGATGGAGTAAAAATTTTGGCCTTATGGGTAGATGATGCATATAAATCATTTGAAGAAACCACCAAACGCGGCGCAAAAGTTTATATGGAACCTAAAACCATGAAAGATGAACATGGTGAGGTAAAAATGGCTGGCATCTATACTTATGGAGAAACTGTGCACTTGTTTGTTGAGCGTACAAATTACAACGGTCTTTTCCTGCCGGGTTATAAGGCATGGACATCGGCATATAACCCAGAGGATGTAGGCTTGCTATATGTTGACCACTGCGTGGGTAACGTTGGTTGGAACAGAATGAACGATACTGTAAAATGGTATGAAGACGTTATGGGTTTCAGCAACATTCTTACTTTCGACGATAAGCAAATTACCACTGAATACTCGGCACTGATGAGTAAAGTAATGAGTAACGGCAATGGCTATGTTAAGTTCCCTATCAATGAACCGGCTGAAGGCAAGAAAAAATCACAGATAGAGGAATATCTTGAATTTTACGAAGGCGAAGGAGTACAGCATATTGCGGTTGCCACTAACGATATTATTGCTACAGTTCGTAAATTAAAAG
>JAEZIL010000244.1 GCA_023436685.1 Bacteroidota bacterium
TCCGCTGTTCAGTACAAAATCCTGCGTGCCCATAGGTGGTATAAATTGGCTCATGCCATTCAGGGGTGCGCCCCACATACCCGGTAACAGGTATACGGCAAATGTGAAAGAGCATATAGCAAGAAACAGGCGGAATATGGAAACATACTCCTGTCCGTAAATATTTTTAGGAGAGGCATCGTCGTGCGACATTTTCAACTTGCCCAGCAGGTAAATACCCAGTAATACTGATAATACTATCCATATAGCAATAAATATTTCCCTGTCAAGCAGGCGCCAGCCTTGCGCAAGATCAGCATTTGAAAGAAACTTCATAGCCAGCATCAGTTCAATAAAACCCAGCACCACTTTTACCTGGTTGAGCCAGCCACCCGAAGCTGCCATTTTATTCAGCATACTGGGGAATATAGCAAAGAGTGCGAATGGCATTGCCAAACCTATAGAGAAGCCTAGCATACCCAGTGCAGGGCCGGCAATACCACCTTTACCTGCCAATACCAGCAGCGGGCCCACAATAGGGCCAGTACACGAAAACGATACTATAACCAGTGTTAGCGCCATGAAGAAAATGCCGCCAAAGCTGCTCATGCCTGCTTTACTATCGGTACTGCTTGTCCATGAAGAAGGCAGTGTAATCTCGAACGCGCCCAGGAACGATATACCGAATATGACAAAGATGGCAAAGAAGAATAGGTTAGCTATCCAGTTGGTAGATAAATTGTTCAATGCATTGCCGCCAAATAATACTGATATCAATACCCCAAGCACTGTAAATATGATGATGATAGAAAGAGAGTAGTAGATAGCATTGCGGATACCTTCAGCACGGGTTTTACTTCGCTTGGTAAAGAAGCTTACCGTAATAGGTATCATTGAATATACACATGGCGTAAGTACGGCCAGTATACCACCACCCAATGCCATAAGGAAAAGCCAAAGCATAGATTTTTGCTCCTGCTTTTTACTTTGTTCCTGGGTTTCTTCAGTTTTAATTGCAGTAGTGTCGGGGTTGGATGTACCTGTAGAAGCAATAGCTGCCACTGCAGTTGTGTCAACAGGTGAAACACCTACGGTAGAGTCATTTTTTTTTATTGTATCTGCAGCTGGTCCACCCGCATCGGTAATATTAAAAGAGAACGATTTGGTTTTTGGAGGCAGGCACATGCTCTCATTGCATACCATATAGGTATAGCTGCCTGTAATTTTGCCATTTGCGTTTATGGTAGCCGTTTGTATATAATCGGCTTTTTTGAAATAGTGAATAGTACCAATGTCTTCTATGGTTTCATCAATGCGTTTCCCTTTTTCGGTAGGCTTGCCTTTCAGCTTAAGGTTGCTATTCTTGTCGAAGTTAAATTCAGGCGGAAGAAAGCTTCCATCGCCACCGGGATTCAAAGAAAAAATATGGAAACCGTTATTTACAGTAACATGAAAGATGAGCTCATACTCATTGCCGGTTTTCTTCTTTGTTTCGAAGGTCCATACAGTAGGGTCTTGTATTATCTGTGCCCTAAGGCCTGTAGATATGAGTAACCCCAGTATAAGGGTAAATGCCAGTTTCGATAAAAGCTTCATTGTGTGTTTTTACTTCTTATAAAGAAAACGCTTCATGCAGTTCCGTTGGGTCATATAGTATGCTTTAAGAAAAGTTTAGCTATTACCCCTCACCATACTATTTAATTCATGAGTGTAAAGGCTTCGAGTATTGCGCGGCCATCGGTATTATTCAATACGTCGCTGCATGCCCGTTCAGGGTGTGGCATCATGCCAAATACATTGCGTGTGCTGTTGCATATGCCTGCTATATTATTGGTTGCACCATTAGGGTTAGCATCAATATGAACTTCACCACTTTCATCGCAATAGCGGAAGATGATCTGGTTATTTTTGTTCAGCTGTTCCAGTGTCATAGCATCAGCAAAATAACGTCCTTCACCGTGTGCTACGGGTATTTTTAAAACTTTGTTGGCACCTACATTTTTACCAACGAAAGTTGCGTCGTTTTCAGACTTAATATAAACGTTCTTACAAACAAATTTCTGATGGTCGTTAAGCAATAGTGCGCCGGGCAACAAGCCTGATTCGCATAATATCTGGAAGCCGTTACACACTCCCAATACTTTACCGCCATTATTAGCAAAATTTACCAATTGCTCTACCATTGGGCTAAAGCGCGCCAATGCACCACAACGAAGATAATCGCCATAAGAGAAACCTCCGGGTAGCACAATGCAATCTTCTTTCGAGAACATGCTCAGGTCATTGTCTTTGTGCCAAAGCATTACTACTTCCTGTTTAAGGTCGTCTTGTAAAGCATGCATCATGTCGCGGTCGCAGTTAGACCCTGGAAAAACGATTACTCCGAATTTCATTTAATTAATTTAAGGCTGTATTTAAAGCACCCATTGGCAAACCAGCACAACAAGTAGCGAAAAGTAAAACGCGAAATTACTAAACCATTTACTTTTTTCAAGATATAGTGGGTGAGCTATAATAAGACTTGATGCCGGTATAGCGGTAAGCCACACGCTATGCATAGGTTTTTCAGTAAAACCACATATCAAAAGTGAAAGAAAAAAATATATAGTTATCAATACCCAATTGCGGCGCATGAAAACACTAATGCGCGATATATATGCCTGTAAAGTAAATAATCCGCAACCCATAAGCGTTACAATACCTACAATAAGTGTTATTACGTAAGCAGGTGCGGTTATTTTCTGAGGGAAATGAAGGCTTAATTCCGGCCAGTAGCTAAGT
>JAEZIL010000325.1 GCA_023436685.1 Bacteroidota bacterium
CTACAGTGCCAGGTCGGCATCGTCGTTGTTGTTAGCTTGTTGTTGCGGTTGCTCTTGTTGTGGAGCTTCTGTGTTCTCAGCACGTGGTTCGCGTTGCGGGCGTTCGCCACGGTTTTCGCGGTTGCCACCCTCACGGCGTTCACCACGGTCGTTGCGGTCGCGGCCTCCTTCACGGCGTTCGCCACGCTCTCCACCACGATCGTTACGGTCGCGTTGCGGACGGTCGCCCCTGTCGCCACGCTCACTGCGTTCGCGCGGTGCAGGCTCTACATAACCTTCAGGCTTAGGCATCAGGGCCTTGCGGCTCAGGCGCAGTTTACCTGTTTTAGGATCGGTGCCTACCAGTTTAATTTTCACTTTATCGCCTTCTTTCATTACACCTTCCAGTGAATCGAGACGGCTCCAGCTAACTTCTGATATGTGCAGCAAGCCTTGCTTGCCCGGCAGGAACTCAATGAACGCACCAAATGGTACAATGCTCTTCACGGTACCTTCGTATGTTTCGCCTACTTCAGGTACTGCTACTATGCCTTTTATCCAGGCCAGCGCTTTATCGATGTTCTCTTTATTGGCAGAGAATATTTTCACTTCACCGCGGTCGTTCACTTCTTCAATATTGATAGTTGTGTTCGTTTCGCGTTGAATTTCCTGTATGATCTTACCGCCCGGGCCTATGATAGCGCCAATGTATTCGCGGTCAACATTTATTTGTACAATACGTGGAGCGTGTGGCTTCATTTCCGTACGTGCTTCCGGTATACAGTTGTACATAGCATCCAGTATGTGCAGGCGGCCTTTACGTGCTTGTTCCAGCGCTTGCATCATAATGTCCATGCTCAGGCCATCTACCTTAATATCCATCTGGATACCGCAGATACCATCGCGTGTACCGGTTACTTTAAAGTCCATATCGCCCAGGTGATCTTCATCGCCAAGGATATCGGTAAGGATAGCGTATTTGCCATCGTCGCCCGATATAAGGCCCATAGCCACACCACTTACGTGTTTAGGCATAGGTACGCCGGCATCCATCAGTGCCAGTGAACCGGCGCATACGGTAGCCATTGAAGAAGAACCGTTCGATTCAAGAATATCAGAAACTACACGTACTGTATAAGGGTAGTCGCCTTTAGGCATCATTTGCTTTAAAGAACGCATAGCCAGGTTACCGTGGCCTACTTCACGACGGCCGGGGCCGCGCATTGGCTTCACCTCGCCTGTAGAGAACGGAGGAAAGTTGTAGTGCAGTATGAACTTAACATAGTCAGAAGTTGCAGCACTTTCTATCAGCAGCTCATCTTCCGATGTACCCAGTGTAACAGTAGTTAAAGATTGTGTTTCGCCACGGGTAAACAGCGCAGAGCCGTGCGGCGATGGCAGGATGTCTGTTTCCATAGTAAGCGTGCGCACGTCTTCCAGGCCGCGGCCATCCAGGCGGGTGCGGTCGTTCAGCATCATATCGCGTACTACTTTCTTTTCTATGTCGTGGAAGTAAGTTTTGATAAGGACTACATCCTGTGGTTCCAGCTGGTCGCCTTCGCCTATCATAGCTGCATACTCATCGTATATTTTGTTCAGTGCTTCGCGGCGCTCGTGCTTGCCCAGTCCTGCTTTCGCTACTTCGTACATGCGCTTTGCACCATAATCGCGAATCTTAGCTTCCAGTTCAGGGTTGTTGTAAGGCAGCGTGTATTCACGTTTGCCGGTAACACCTTTCTTATCGCGCAATTGTTGCTGTGCCTGTATTTGTGTACGGATAGCAGCGTGTGCAATTTCAATGGCTTTTACTACATCGGCTTCCTGGCATTCTTTCGATTCGCCTTCCACCATCATGATGTTCTTTTCAGTAGCAGCTATGATAAAGTCCATATCCGCATCTTTTAGCTGGCTGCGGTCTGGATTTATTTTGTATTCGCCATTGATACGTGCAACACGTACTTCAGAGATGATCTCTTGTATAGGTACGTCAGACACTGCCAATGCAGCCGATGCCGCCAAACAAGCAAGTGCATCAGGCATTACTTCAGGGTCAGATGATATTAGCGTAACTAATACCTGCACATCGCAGAAATAATCATCAGGGAACAGGGGGCGCAGTGCGCGGTCTATTAAGCGAGATATCAATACTTCATAGTCGCTCAGGCGGCCTTCACGTTTGAAGAAAGAGCCTGGTATGCGGCCTGCAGAAGCAAATTTTTCTTGATAGTCAACAGTAAGCGGGAAGAAAGATTGTCCGGGTTTGGGTTCTTTATTGGCAACAACCGTAGCCAGCAGCATACAGTTGCCCAGCCGAACAACGGCAGCGCCATCGGCCTGGCGGGCAAGTTTGCCCGTTTCTATGCTCACTTCACGTCCGTCGTCCAGTTTGAACGAAACGGAAATGGGATTAGGAATCATAAAATAAAATTAAATACGTTTAAAAAAGACTATTCCCAACCGTTGGGTTGGGAATAGCTAAAGAGGTCATACTTATTTACGGATACCCAGCTTTTCGATAAGCGCGCGGTATGACGTAAGGTTGGTACGGGTAAGATATTGCAGCAGGCGTTTACGACGGCCTACCATTTGCATCAGGCCACGTTGGCTTGAGAAATCTTTTTTATTAGTTTTAAGATGCTGAGAGATATGGTTGATGCGCTCTGTCAGCAGTGCTATTTGTCCTTCGATAGAACCGGTGTTATTTTCAGCTTCACCGTGAGTTTTAAAAATGTTAGCTTTTTTTTCAGCAGTTAATTGAGCCATTTGCTTCAAATTTTGTTATTCGACACTTTTTCAGTTTGCAAAGATAGGGAAAAGTATTTATTTGATGGGAATTTTTTGGCGTCACAAATACATTTAATTATTTGTTAATGTAATGATGAGTGACCGACATCTGGACACTGTATTCTCCCGATAAGGCTTCATGTGTTACTTTTGCGGCATGACAATAGCCTCGCAGATAAAAGCTGCTGCTGAAGATGCCCTGAAGCACTTATATCCCGATGTGGAGATATCAGCTGCGTACATTACTGTAAACCAAACCAAACCTGAGTTTACAGGTGATTATACCCTTGTTCTGTTCCCATTTGTAAAGCTACTGCGACAAAAGCCCGATGCATTGGGCAAACAACTGGGCGACTACCTGGTAGAAAAATGCCACCTATTTGAAAGCTATGATATAGTAAGCGGTTTTCTGAACCTGACAATAAAGGACAGCTACTGGCTGAATTTTCTGCAAAACCATTTTAACGACGAACTGTTTGGCGAAAAGCCAAAGCAAGACAAGCGTGTGATGGTGGAATATTCGTCGCCCAACACCAATAAGCCATTGCACTTTGGCCATATGCGCAATATATTCCTGGGCTATGCTATGTCGAATGTATTGAAAGCGAATGGTTACCAGGTAATAAAAGCCAATCTAATTAACGATCGTGGTATACACATCTGCAAATCGATGATAGCCTGGCAGCGCTATGCCAACGGTGCCACACCTGAAAGCAGCCGTACTAAAGGCGACCACCTGGTGGGTGACTACTATGTAAAATTCAACGATGCTTATAAAGCAGAAGTGAAAGAACTAGTAGCGGCAGGCAAAGAAGAAGCGGTAGCGGAAAAAGAAGCGCCCATAATGAAAGAAGCGCAGGAAATGCTGCGCAAATGGGAAGCTGGTGATAAAGAAGTATATGAGCTATGGCAGCGTATGAATGGCTGGGTGTACGATGGTTTTAAAGACAGTTATAAAATGCTGGGTGTAGACTTTGATAAGATGTATTATGAAAGCGATACATACTTGCTTGGTAAAGCAATAGTAGAAGAAGGATTGAGGAAAGGTGTATTGTTTAAAAAAGAAGATGGATCGGTTTGGATAGACCTTACCGAAGACGGGCTTGACCAGAAACTGCTGCTACGTGCCGACGGCACATCGGTATACATGACCCAAGACCTGGGCACTGCCAAACTGAAATATAACGACTTCAACCTCGACCAATCGGTATATGTAATAGCCGACGAGCAAAACTACCATATGCAGGTGCTGAAGCTGATACTGAAGAAACTGGGCGAGCCCTGTGCCGATGGCATTTATCACTTGTCGTATGGTATGGTGGAACTGCCAACCGGCCGTATGAAGAGCCGTGAAGGTACTGTAGTAGATGCCGATGATATGATGCATGAAATGGTAGAGCTGGCACAAAAGCAAACTGAAGAAGCAGGCAAAACCGAAGGCTTCAGTAGTGAAGAGCTGGCGAAGCTGTACAATATGATAGGTATGGGTGCGTTGAAGTTTTACCTTTTGCGTGTGGACCCTAAGAAGAAAATGATCTTCGATCCGAAAGAATCGATAGACCTGCATGGTTTTACAGCTACATTTATTCAATATGCACATGCACGTATATGCTCTATACTACGTAAAGAGAACATGCAACTGTTGCCTGATAGCACCAAATTTCAATCGCTGGCGCTAAGCGAAGCCATAACACCTGCGGAAAAGAAACTTACGGTAGCGCTCGAACAATTTCCAACTATACTGGAAAATGCAGCAATAGAATATAATCCATCGTTATTATGTAACTATTCATTCCAACTGGCGCAGCAGTTCAATTCTTTCTATGATGAGCATAGTATATCGAAAGCGGAGAATGAAGAGAAGAAGCAATTGCGTTTGATGCTCATCATTATGACCGCACAAGTGCTGCGCCATGCAATGAAGCTGATGGGTATTACGTTGCCTGAGAAAATGTAAAATCCAATAGTATAAAGAGATAAGGCTGCAACATTGTTGCGGCCTTATTGTTAACTGGCCTTCAGCTCCACGTTAGCATTGCGTGCCTTAAGAGAGGGATACCATGCTGCCAACAAGCCAACGACAGTTAGTGTTGCAATAATGAGCAGGCAATCGCCCAGCCGGACAGATACGGGATATGCTTCTATGATAAAAGAGCCTTGTAATTTTATCATACCGAAACGTTGCTGTAGCAAGCAAAGCAATGCACCCAGCATTAGGCCAGCCATACCGCCGGTAAACGACCATAGCACCCCTTCGGCTAAAAAAATATTACGGATAGTGTTGCGGCCAGCACCCATGGCACGCAGTATGCCCATGTCTTTTTGTTTTTCCAGTACCAATAATGATAGTGCCCCCACCATATTAAACGAAGCAATGAGCATAACCAATAACAGTATGGCAAATACTGCCCATTTCTCGGTACGCATCACCATATATAATGTTCTATTCTGCTCAAAACGCGTAGCTATATGGAAGGTAGTACCCAGTTGTTTTTCCAATGCATCTCTTACTTCCTCTGCATCAGCATTCTTATTAAGCTTTATTTCTACCGAGGAATAGCGACCCTGTGCCTGCAAAAGCTTTTGGGCTAAAGGCAAAGCTGTAAGAATGTATTTGCTGTCAAATTCATCCTGCACCCTGAAAATACCATCCGGTTTCAGTTCCAACATCTGAAATGCAGACTCGGGCGAAAGAGAAAGGTTGGATGATTCAGCATTGGGATAATACAGCCGTAAAGTATTGAACACATTGTTTACATCAAGCGCCATATCATTCGCTATTTGCAAGCCAACTAAAGCAGTAGGAGGGTTTGTAGATAAAGAATCCCTTCCTTCTATAATGTATGGCCTCACTTCGTTTACCTTAAAGAAATTAGTATCTACCCCTTTTATAGTAGCTACTTTTTGTTCATCGTTACTGTTTAGCAATACATTGTCTTCTATTGCATAGGTAACAAGCGCAATACTTTTATTGTTGCGGATAGTGTTCAGCTCATTGTTGGTAAGGTCGAAAAACTTGCCGCGTGCAGCAGTAATCTTTATTTCCGGGTAAAAAGCTTTGTACAGATCTGATACCAGTACTTCGAAGCCGTTAACAACAGAGAACAATACAATCATAGCACAACTGGCAACACCAATGGCTACCATACTTATACGGGATAGTATGGGCACTGCATTGCCCGAACGCTTACCGCGCAGGTACCGGATAGCAAGCTGCCATACAAGCGTACGGTTCATTATTTTTCGCTGATATTATTTTTCAAGTCTTCGTCGTCCTTCTTTATTTGCTTGAACAGCTCTTCCATTTTAAATACGTAGTCGAGTGTGTCATCGGTAAAGAAGTGTAGTTCAGGCACCCGGCGTAGCTGGTTGCGTACACGCTTGCCCAGTTCATTACGTAATTCTGGTGTTCTTTCCTTTATATCGTGCATTAACTTGTCAGCGTCTTTTATCTGGAAAAGGCTCAGATACACTCTTGCTTCCAGCAGGTCGGGGGTTACCATTACCTTCGAGATAGATACCATTCCGCCCTCTATGACGTTAATGCCTTCCTTTTGAAAGACGCTGCTTAGTTCTTCCATTACCAGCTGCCCAACCTGTTTTTGCCGTTTGCTTTCTTCCATGTTTTCTAAAGTTTTGCCACAGTAAAGTTAAAAGAAAGGCGTTGATAACAATTGCGCAATTCTATGTAATTTCGTTGGCTCAACATTTTATATTAATGAAAAAGAGTTTGTTGTACATAGGTTTGGTGTGTATTGCAGGTTTAGCTGCATGCGAAGAAAAGGGCCCGGCAATAGATTTTGGCGGTGGCCCCGCAGCCGCCGATACTACCTATGTAGCCACGATAGAAGCCCCTCAACAAAGGAATATAATAGTAGAAGAATTTACAGGTGCCAGCTGCCCCCCTTGCCCCCCCGCCAGAGAAAAGCTGAACGCTGTGGTAGCACAAAATCCCGGCCGTGTATTGCCAATTGAGATACATATTAAAAACTATCCGCAAAGTGCACCTGCTGAAGGGCATAAATATGATTTGCGCACTGATGACGGCACAGATATTGGCAAAACTATTTACCAGGGTGTACGTAATATGCCGTCGGCCGGTGTGGCACGCATACCTGTAAGCAATCAAATACTGTTAGATGTAGGCCAGTGGGCCGGTACCATTAATACAGCACTTGCAGCACCTACACCTGTTAATATGGATGTTACCAGCACATACGATGCCTCTGCACGTGTTGCCACAATCAAAGTGCGCGTACGCTACACATCGGCAGTAAATGCCAAGCAATACCTGACGCTGGCAGTACTGGAAGATGATATAGTAGATGTGCAGGAATATGCTGACCATTACGATGACAACTACACTTTTCACCATACGCTGCGCGATATTGTAACACCTATAACAGGAGATGAGATATTGTCAGATATACCCAATAAGGAACCCGGCCGTGTGTATGAACGCACATTTATTTATAATGTAAATGAAGCCTGGAATGTTGATAACTGTTCGGTAGTAGCATATGTGCATAATAACGATGCGACCAGTAAAGAAATATTGCAGGGTGCTGAGGCGAAGATCAAAGAATAAGTATCGTATCTAAAAAATATGTAAAAGGTGGCTAAGGCCACCTTTTTTGTTGAGTGCAAGCATGTATCTTTGGCGCTAATCAGTAAGTGAACAAAGTGAAATACCGTAGTGCCATATTGCTTGTTTTAGTGGTAATAGTTATAGATCAGCTTTCGAAATTTTATATCAAAACCAATTTCTACTATGGTGAAGATGTGAATGTTATAGGCAATTGGTTCAGGTTGCATTTCATTGAGAATGAAGGCATGGCTTTTGGCATGAAGCTGGGTGATGCAGAAACAGGTAAGCTTGTACTCACACTTTTTAGGCTGTTAGCTGTAAGCTTTGGTTTTTACTTATTGAAACGCATTGTAAATAAGGGGTACAGCCGTGGGGCAATAATATGTGGCGCACTGATTCTTGCAGGGGCGCTGGGCAATCTTATTGATAGTATTTTTTACGGAATGATATTCACCGAAAGTACTTTCCATATAGCTAAGCTGGTACCTTTTGGTGAAGGCTATGGCAAGCTGTTTCATGGACGTGTGGTAGATATGCTGTATTTCCCGCTTGTAGACACGCATTGGCCATCGTGGGTGCCTGTGTTGGGCGGCAAAGAGCTGGTGTTTTTTGAGCCTGTATTTAACATAGCCGATGCAGCAATATCGGTAGGTGTGCTGGTACTGGTATTTTTTCAGAAAAAGCTGATGCAAAAAAAGCAACATACAGTTGAGCAATCTAACAATGAGGCAAGCGCATGGCAGAAGAACTAATATCGATAAATGTATGGCTGGCAGGCCGCAGCTACCGCATACGCATAAAAGCTGATGAAGAAGAAGCTGTGCGCAAGGCTGTGAAAGTAGCTGATGATAAGATCATAGAAATGCGCACCCACTATGCCGGTAAAGACGACCAGGACTTTGTGGCCATGTGTTTGTTGATGTATGCAGCAAATGCCGCTACAGAAAGTGGCAGTAGCAGCGATCCCGTTGTTCAGAAAGATATAAGCGATATGCTGAAAAAAATCACTGAGGCTATAGGCGACTAGCTATGTGATAGCGCTTCTAGCAGTACTTCCATTTTACTTCCTCTTGACCCTTTTATAAGAATAGCCGAATGGGCCGGCACATGTTCTTTTACATATTCAGCTGCTTGTGCCGATGTATCGAAACGCAGATAGCTTCTTTCCAGCCCTGCGAATTCTTTACCCACCAATATTACCTGCTGCCAATTGTTTTGGGCTATGAATTCAACTAGCTGGGCATGTTCGTTATATTCTTCCGGCCCCATTTCTTTCATAGCACCCAGCCACAGTATTTTATTTTCAAGATCTGTTAATGCAAAGTTATTAATGGCCGCACGCATACTGGTAGGGTTAGCGTTGTAGGCATCGAGAATAATTTTATTGCTACCCTTTTGCAGCCATTGCGAGCGGCTATTATCTGGGCTATAGCTTTCTATTGCTTCCCTGATAGGGTCTATGCCAATTTTAAAGTGCAGACCTGCAGCCACAGCAAGCATTACATTAGGGAAATTGTAATCGCCTACGAGCTGGGTATGTATTGTTGTCTCGGCATGGGTGGTAAGTACGGCAACATCAAGAAAAGAGCCCTGCATAAGCGGCTTGCCTATGTATTGGGCATTGGTACTGCCATAGGTTATTTGTGTGCTAATACCTTTTGCCATCTCTTCCAGGTAAGTAAGGTCAGTATTGCGGAATATTGTGCCACCTGTATCCCTCAAATAATCATATAGCTCACCTTTACCTTTACGCACACCCTCAATACCCCCGAAGCCCTCTATATGCGCTTTGCCGCAGTTGGTAATAATACCATGCGTAGGCAATGCTACCCGGCAATATCCTGCTATTTCTTTCAGGTGGTTGGCGCCCATTTCTATTACCGCCATTTGTGCATCTTTTTTGATCTTTAAGATGGTTAATGGTACGCCTATATGATTGTTAAGATTTCCTTCGGTAGCGTAGGTAATATATTTTTTACGCAGTACGGTTGTTAATAATTCTTTGGTAGTTGTTTTGCCATTAGAGCCTGTAATAGCTATAAAAGGAATATCAAACTGCTTACGGTGGTGTAGTGCCAATTGCTGCAAAGTGGTCAGCACATCATCAACTAATATACAACGGTCATTTTTGGCATGCTCTTCTTCGTCAACAATAGCATATGCAGCACCGGCCTCTAATGCCTGCAAGGCAAAAGTATTGCCGTTGAAATTGGGGCCCTTAAGTGCGAAGAAAACATCGCCATTCTTCAATTTGCGGGTATCGGTCTGTATGCCAGGGTGTTGTAGATAGATATCGTAAAGCGCTGCTGTATTCAAAACAAAAGATGGTTTAAGTGCATAAAAATAAAAAACCCCTTTCATTAGAAAGGGGTTTCTATTAAAAGAGATGTTTAATTATTTACCTGATCTTCTGCCACCGCCTTTTTTGTCGCCAAAATAGTTACCGGCGCGTTCGTCGTTCATGCCGTTAGGAGCGCCCAGGCGGTCCATTACGCAACGGAAGCCTACTGTAGCGCTAGCCTGGTTGGCTTGCATAAAGCGGCGTGTTCCAGGAGACATCCAGTAAGAACGATCGTTCCATGATGCACCTTTGTACACTTTAGAGTCGTTATTAACCAGGGTATTTACACCATAGTTGTAACTGAACTGCGAAGAGCTATCGCCATCGTAGTAATCACGAAGGTCGGGGCTGTTGCCGTCAAATTGTTCTTTTGCTGCAAGTTCTTCCGCAGTCATTATACGGCGAGGTATACGGCCCAGAGAATCTTTTTCTTCCAGTTGGAAATCTTCAGCTATACGTTTGTTTGCATCATATACGTTACCACGGAAAGGACGGAAATCGTTCACATCATCGTACGATGTAGGACGGTAAGTATCCAATACCCACTCACTCACGTTGCCAGCCATATTGTACAGGCCATAAGCGTTAGGCTGGTAAGAATATACCGGTGCAGGAATATCTGCATTGTCGTTCAAGCCACCTGCAACACCCATTGCATCGCCGCGGCCACGCTTAAAGTTGCCCAGGAATTCGCCCTGATATGAGTTACGGATACCATAGCGGGTAGTATAAGCATCACCCCAAGGGTATACATTACGGTCTGTTATTACTTCTTCACCACGGCGGCGTTTAGTTTCAGGCTCAGGATTGTTGCCTATGTTAGCTACGGCAGCATATTCCCACTCAGCTTCTGTTGGGAGGCGGTAGTTAGGCAGCAAGTAGCCATCTGAATAAGTTAGGTTACGGCGGCCAGAACCTTGAGGATCCAGATCGCGTTTACGGCCTTTACCCGGTGTACCATCATATTGGCCTGAAACATAAGATTCAGAAGTAAATACGTCTTCGTTCACCTGGTTGGCATTCCTTTTCAGGAAACCGTTCTTGATGAGGATCATTTCGTTTACACGGTCGGTACGCCATTTACAAAAGTCGTTAGCCTGGTACCAGTTAACACCTACAACAGGATAGTAGTTATAAGCGGCATGGCGGAAATAAAATTCAACCAAAGGCTCGTTGTACGACAAAGCTTTGCGCCATGTTGTAGAATCGGGAAGAGCTTTAACAACCACGTTTGGATAGTCAGCACCGTAAGAGCGGTTCAACCAGTAAACGTATTCACGATAGTGAACGTTAGCAACCTCAGTTTCATCCATATAAAACGATGATACTGAAACTGTACGGGGAATATTGTTTCTTTCAATGGTCAGATCTTCTTCGGTTTGGCCCATTGTAAAACGGCCGCCCTCTACAAATGTCAGGCCTGGTCCGGTTTGTTGTCCGGGGTAGTTGGCTACATCAAAACCACCAAGACGGGAATCATTATAGTCCCAACCGGTAGTTTGTGATACACCCGTTGATTTTTTCGAGGAGCAAGACGAGAGTAGAGTAG
>JAEZIL010000083.1 GCA_023436685.1 Bacteroidota bacterium
GCCTTAATAGATGCAGTTGCCAATGAGATAATAGATAAATACAGGAACAGGTATGAATACCTGCATTGGGATAGCGACCGTATCAGGTATAATTCTTTGTTCAGCTTCTGCGCAAGCTTTGCCGATACAATTGCCAATCTGAACCTGAAAACAAAGAGAGGAAAATGACTATACAGGATATTATAGAGTATTATGAGCACGCTGTGGTGCAGATAGCTACCAGTACGGGTACTGGTACGGGGTTTTACCTGCATGGCTATAAGCTAATAGTAACCAATTACCATGTAGTGCACGATAATACATATGTATCGCTAAAAATACCTTTACAGGAAAAGAGGCTGGCCAAAGTGGTGTTTTACGATGAACGGTATGACCTTGCTTTCATTATGCCACCCGTAGCAATAGATACTTTACCCTTACTGAAACTAGGCAACTACTCCATGTTAAAAGACGGAGATAGCATTCTTGCAATCGGTCATCCTTATGGCCTCAACTACACTGCTACACAAGGGGTAATATCACGTGTGGATCGTGTACAGCAAGGGTTAAAGTATATACAAATAGATGCAGCAATTAATCCGGGTAATAGCGGTGGGCCACTGGTAAATGAGGAAGGTGCTATAGTAGGTGTGAACACATTTATTATAAAAGGTGGGGATAATCTGGGGTTTGCCTTGCCTGTTAACTATCTGAAAGAAGCCCTGGACCAATATAAACTTGTATATGGTGAAGTGGTGATCCGTTGCCCTAACTGCGAAACATTGGTTACAGAAAAGACCTTAGACAACTATAAGTATTGCCCCAATTGTGGTACGGCTATCGATTTCAATAAGCTTACCGAACCTGAATCGGACAATGTTTCTGGTATCGCTCATAAAATTGAAGAGATATTGGAAATGCTGGGATACGATAGAAAGCTATCGCGTAGCGGACAAAACAAATGGGAAGTGAAAAAAGGTGCGGCCACGATTAAGATATCATACAATGCTGATAACTACTTTATCATTTGCGATGCATACCTCTGCCGCCTGCCCAGACAAGGAATAAAAGAACTGTACACTTATCTGTTAAAAGAGAACTTTAATATGCATAGTCAGTTGTTTGCGCTTAAAGGTGAAAATATCATTCTCAGCACTCTGATATATGACATTGAAATAAAGCCTGATACGGGTAAAAAATACTTCGGGCGGTTCTTTGAACGTGCCGATTATTACGATAAATACCTCGAAGAACAGTACAAATGCCTGCCGATATTGGAAGAGGATATGTAACTAATAAAAGCGCCTCATGGCGCTTTTATTAGTTGAGTAAAGATCTCACTTTATCGATAACTGCAGTAAGGTTGCTTACATCCTGGCCGCCTGCGGTAGCCAGCGATTTTTGTCCGCCGCCACCACCTTTTATCAGTGGTGCTACCTGTTCTTTAATGATCTTGCCTGCGTCCAGACCTTTAGCGGCATTTACCGTATCGGCAACACCTACAGCTACGAATGCTTTACCATCTATATTAGCACACAGTACTATTACATGGTCGTTCAGGTGGTGTTTTACATCCGCGCACAGTTTCTTTAGTGCATCAGCCGAGCTTACTTCTACTATATCGCCTACAAAAGTTACCTGGTTAATGATCTCGTCTTTGGTGAGCACTTCATTCCTGATGCCTACCAACTGGCGTGCTTCCAATGCTTCAATGCGTTTTTCCAGTTGCTGCTTTTCTTCGTACAGTTTCTCGATAGCCTTCACAGGTTCTTTCGCATTTTTCAATGCAGCTTGCACCTCATGTAATGTATGCAGGTGTTCGTTCACATATGCTTCAGCAGCGTGTCCGCTTATAGCTTCTATACGGCGTACGCCTGCAGCTACAGCGCTTTCGTGCTTTATTTTAAAGAAACCTAGCTGGCCTGTGTTGCCTACGTGCGTACCGCCACACAACTCTATCGAGTAGTTGGGGTCTATTACTACTACGCGTACTTTATCGCCATACTTTTCGCCAAATAAGGCCATAGCTCCCATGGCTACAGCTTCTTCTTTAGCCATTTCTTTTATTACTACAGGAACATTCTCACGTATCTTCTCATTCACCAATGCTTCTATTTGCTTGATCTCTTCATCGCTCACTTTAGCAAAGTGTGAGAAGTCAAAACGCAGGTGCTCTTCATTCACCAGCGAACCTTTTTGTGCAACATGCGTGCCTAATACAATGCGCAGTGCTGCATGTAGCAGGTGGGTGGCGCTATGGTGTGCTTCGGTGCCGCTGCGTTTTGTTGTATCTATCTTAGCCAGTACAGGGCCCGTAATACTCTCGGGCAATGTCTCTGAGAAATGAATGATCAAGTCGTTCTCCTTCTTGGTGTCGATGATCTGTATGGTCTCGTTCGGGAATATCAATTCACCGGTATCACCTACCTGTCCGCCGCTTTCAGCATAGAAAGGTGTTTGGTCAAGCACCAGTTGGTAAGACTCTTTGCCTTTTGCTTTCACCTTCCTGTACTTCAGTACACTAGCAGTTGCTTCCAGGTTATCATAGCCTACAAACTTCGAACTACCTTCTTTCAGTACTACCCAGTCTTCAGTATCTAAAGCAGTAGCAGCACGGCTGCGATCTTTTTGCTTCTTCATTTCAACGTCAAAACCTGCTTCATCTACTGAAAAGCCTTGTTCTTTTGCCATTAGAATGGTTAAGTCTAGAGGGAATCCATATGTATCATACAATTCAAACGCAATTTTTCCATTAATGACATTTTTCAATATTTCCTCACTATACTCATTTTTTAACTCGTATACTTGAGGAATGTCTGCTTTAGGGTCGACACCTATAGCACCACCATGATATCTATCAACGGAAGTGGTATAAGATGTGAATCTAGAAATACCCTTATCCAGTGATCTTAAAAATGCTTCTTCTTCTTCTTTCACCACTTTGCATACCAGGTCAACTTGCTTGTGCAGTTCGGAAAATACATCTTTGAACTGCTCAGCCAGTACCGGCATCAGTTGTGTAAGCAATGGGTGCTTATAGTCGAGGTACGAAGAGTAGTAACGTGCAGCTCTGCGCAGTATGCGGCGTATCACATAGCCCGCACCCGTGTTCGATGGCAGCTGGCCATCGGCTATGGTAAAGCCTATAGCGCGTATATGATCGGCCAGTACACGGAAGGCAATGTCTTGCTTGCTATCGGTAGCACCATATTGTTTGCCTGTTATCTGCTGTATCTTTTGGATAGTACCGCTGAACAGATCAGTGTCGTAATTGCTTTGCTTATTTTGCAATACACGTACCAGGCGTTCCAGTCCCATCCCCGTATCCACATGCTTAGCAGGCAGTGATTGCAAGCTTCCGTCCTTCATGCGGCTAAACTGCATGAAAACGTTGTTCCATATCTCTATCACCTGCGGGTGGTCGGCATTTACCAGTGTAGCGCCATCCACCTGCTTGCGTTCTTCATCTGTGCGGCAATCTACGTGTATCTCTGTGCATGGGCCGCAAGGGCCTGTATCGCCCATTTCCCAGAAGTTATCCTTCTTATTGCCCATCAGTATCCGCTCTTCGGGTACAAACTGTTTCCAGGTTTGGTAAGCTTCATCATCCTTTGGCAGATTTTCAGATGCATCGCCCTGAAAAACGGTAACGTATAATTTATCCTTAGGTATTTTATATACTTCTGTCAGCAGTTCCCAGCTCCACTCAATAGCTTCTTTCTTAAAGTAGTCGCCAAAGCTCCAGTTACCCAGCATCTCGAACATGGTATGGTGGTAGGTATCTACACCAACTTCTTCCAGGTCGTTATGCTTACCGCTTACACGCAGGCATTTCTGGGTGTCGGCCACACGCGGATCGGGTGCTTGTTTGTTACCCAGGAAGTAGTCTTTGAAGGGTGCCATACCTGAGTTGATAAACAGCAGGGTAGGGTCGTTCTTCACAACTATAGGGGCAGAAGCAACTATTATGTGTCCTTTACTTTTGAAAAATTCCAGGAATTGCCGGCGTATCTCGTTGGCAGTAAGCATATAAATACTGGTAAATTAAGGTTGCAAAGATAATTAGCAGATGTGATGATTAGCTAATTAGCTGATTGAAGCGAGAATTAATTATCCAACCAATTAGTTCGCTACATATAAATATTTGCTAAATGCAGCATTAGCCCGTCATCACATCTGCTAATCAGCTAATTTGACTATATATTTGTTTAGTGAGCTTTCTATACCCTTTGTTTTTACTGGCAGGGTTGGCATTGGCCATTCCTATTCTCATCCACCTGTTCAACCTGCGCAGGTACAAGACGGTATACTTTCCTCACACCCGTTTTCTGAAGAATATCCAACTACAGTCGCAAAAGCAATCGCAACTACGCTACAAACTGTTGCTATCCTTGCGTTTATTGTTCCTGGCAAGTTTGATACTGGCCTTTGCGCAACCGTTCCTGAACAGTGGAAATAAAAAAAACGGCAATGCGCTGAACATTATTTACCTTGACAATTCAGCCAGTATGACCGCGAAAAAAGGCGCCCGCACCCTGTTGGAGATCGCCAAAGAAAAAGCCGCGATACAAATAAAAAACAGCGCACCGGGCAGCAAATTCCAGTTGCTAACCAACGATAAACTGAATAACTACCAACCTCTGACCGCTATCAAAGCATTGGCAGAAGTACAAACGGTAGAACCCTCAGCCGGCTTTAAAACATCGCAGCAAATGGTTAGCAGTGTGGAAAGCATACTGCGTAATGAATCGTTGGGTGCTGCCAACCTCTATTATTATTCTGATTTTCAACAGAATAGCTTTTCGGCTATCAATAAGCTAAAAGAAAACAATATCGATTTCTACGGTGTACCTGTTCAGGCTCAGGTATCGGAAAATATCTTCATTGATACGGCGTACCTGCTGGCACCCGTGCTGCAAACAGGCCAAAGCAACGCTCTGGTAGTACAGTCGAAACTGATTGGTAAAGCACCTGTTGAAGCACCTGTGCTGCAACTATCTATGAACGGGCAGGTAAAAACCGCTACTGTATTAAACTTTGATGATAAAGGAGAAAGTGTCGATACTCTTAGCTTTCAGGTAAACGACAGCCGCTGGCAGAAAATAGTGCTGACGCTGAATGATGCATCAGTTCGTTTTGATGATACCTTCCGCATAAGTGCGCGTAGCGCCCCTAATTTATCGGTACTGGTATTGAATGATGGGCAAGCCAACCCTTTTATACAAGCAGCGTTCAAAGCATCGAACGGCTTCAGACTGATGCAAATGCAGGTAGACCAAATACCTGCCGACCTCGATGAATATAATCTCATTATCCTGAATGGTATCAAGACCTTGTCAACTAATACTGCCGCTAAGCTGAAGGTTGTATTACAAAATGGAGGCAATATTGCCATCTTTCCGGGTAAGACCACTAACCTGGCAGCATTAAATGAGGGGTTGAAAACACTAGGCGATATAAAAATATTGAATATGGATACCGCCGTACAAACTATTAGCACCATTCAGCAAGGCAGCCCGCTGGTGCGCGATATGTTTGAACGCATTCCAGATAATGTGCAATTACCTATATCTAACTGGCATTATAATATACAGGCTGGGCTAACAGCCAATCAGCAATCAGTGCTTAGCTTCAGGAGTGGTTATCCTTTCCTGGCTATATATACCCCCTTGCGTGGGCAGTTATATATAGCTGCTTCCTCGGCCGATGCTGAAGCAGGTAATTTTACTAATAGCTATTTCTTTGTACCATTTCTGTATCAAATGGCCATGCAATCACATGGTGGCAATGTATATGCACTAACAGCCGGAAAAGATCAATCGGCGTATTTGCCGGTAAAAGAGCTAACTGATCGTACCGTGGTGCATTTATATGGCGACGGTATAGATATAATTCCGCCACAGCGTACCGTAGCTGCGGGTGTAGAAGTGAACATTGGTAAAGTGCATCGGCAGGCAGGCTTTTATACTCTTGCAGCAGCAGCCGATACGGCTATTGTAGCTATCAACCACGACCGTACCGAATCCGATCTTAAGACTTGGGATATCAACGCATTAAAAAAACAATGGGAAGGCGGTCATATTCATTGGTTGGAAGACAATGCTATAAGTGCAGGGCAAGGCAGCTTTAATACACCAAACTTCCCCCTTTGGAAAG
>JAEZIL010000103.1 GCA_023436685.1 Bacteroidota bacterium
TTGCTTACCAGCTTTGCCGGGTACGATCTGGAAGCAGTAAATAAAGCACGTACTTACCTGCTGCCTTATCCTCCATCTTCGCCTGCCATAGCATTGTTGAAAGATGGCAAAGTAGTGCACATGATAGAACGCCATATGATTGAAGGCCGTCCGGCTCAGATGATTGCAGCTAACCTGATGCAGGCATTTGAAACCTATTGCTAATTACCGGCAGATATTATTTATATAAAGCGCATGGTTCCATGCGCTTTATTCTTTTTAAGCAAAAGCCATTCGAATATTTAAAAAAGACAAAATAATTTACGTTATTCGCAGCCATTATTGTTAAGTTTTGAACAGCGGAAAAATAATAATCATAACTGCGCCATCGGGGTCAGGGAAAACCACTCTGGTTAAACGCCTCCTGGCTTCATGCCCCGAATTATCTTTTTCTGTGTCGGCATGCACCCGTACACCACGCCCGGGGGAAATACATGGTAAAGACTACTACTTTTATACCGATGAAGAATTTAAGCAATTGATTGATAAAGAATCATTTATTGAATGGGAAATGGTATATACAGGTAAATATTATGGCACTTTAAAATCAGAAGTTGAGCGTATATGGCAGTCGGGCCATCACCCTTTAGTAGATATTGACGTACAGGGTGCACTGGCCATTCAAAGCAAATACCCCGATAATTCCATTACTCTATTTATACAGGCCCCTTCTCTCGAGGAACTCCGTAAACGATTGGAGCTTCGCGGTACAGAAACGGCACATACTCTTGACGAACGCGTAAGCAAAGCAACCCTGGAGCTTAGTTTTGCCCCCCAATTCGATAAGATTGTAATCAATGACAATCTTGATGAAGCAACTACAGAACTAGTGGATATAGTACGCGAATTCATCAATACACCTGTTGCCCAAACTTCTTCCTTATAGTATGTTAACGGTTTAGGGTTTTTATTACCTTTGGTTATGGACACGTCGCATTTGTTGCTTTATATAATAGGATGCATTGTGCTCATCGGTTTTTTTGCCGGTACCGAGATCGCTTTTATATCAGCCAACAAGCTGAATATAGAGCTACGCAAGAAACAAGGAACCTTCTCAGGGCGCATTCTTTCACGCTTTATGGAGAACCCTGCCGAATTTATTGGCACCAGTCTTATAGGTGTTAACATTTTGCTGGTAATTTATGGCTCGCTGATGACGGAATTTACCAAACCTTTTTTGGATATTCTCCCGGCCCCTCTCAATTCTGAATATGTACACCTACTGCTTGACACTTTGCTGGCAACAGTCTTCATATTGATTTTCGCAGAGTTCTTACCGAAAGCTATATTCCGTTCAAAGGCCGAGCAGGTACTTACCATATTTGCCCTGCCCATGTTGCTGATGTACTATATCCTTTACCCACTTGCCAAAATTTTTGTTTCCATATCAGAATTCATACTTAAATATTTATTTAACGTTCGAATAAAAGAAAACCAGCAGGTTTTTAGCCGGGTTGATCTTGAAGTTTTCGTAAAGCAAACACTTCATGGCCATGAGGCCGATAGCGGCGAAGTAAACACGGAGCTATTTGAGAATGCCCTTTACCTGGTAAATGTTAAGATCAGGAAATGCATGATACCACGCAATGAAGTTGAGGCTGTAGATGTTAGTATGCCAGTTGCACAGGTGAAACAGAAATTTATAGACACGAAGCTATCCAAGATAATTGTATATGATGGAAGTATAGATAACATTGTAGGCTATGTACACCACCTGGATCTCAACAGGCGGCCTATGCAAATAAAGGAGATACTGCACAAAATATCGGCCGTGCCTGAAGCCATGAGTGCTGTTGACCTAATGAACAAGTTTACAAAAGAGCGTAAAAGTATTGCCTGGGTAATTGATGAATTTGGGGGTACGGCCGGTATTGTTACCATGGAAGATGTATTGGAAGAAATATTTGGCGATATAAATGACGAATATGACGTACAGGAACATGTGGAAAAACAAATATCAGAAAATGAATACATTTTCTCGGGCAGGCTCGAGCTGGATTATCTGAATGAAAAATATGGCTTTGCCTTTGAAACAGGCGAAACAGAAACATTGTCAGGATACATCATCAACAACCACGAAACTATACCTAAATTAAAAGACCGTATTATTATCGACCATTACGAGTTTGACATCTTGCTTGTAAGTGATACCCGCATAGAAACGGTTAAAATGAAAGTTCTTAAAACCTATTAATAACAACTAAACATTATGTCATGGCAGTTAGGCGTCCTTTAAATTTAATGCAATGGATAGAAGAGAACCGCCATTTGCTGAAGCCACCAGTTGGCAATCAAACCATATATCATAACACGGGAGATTTCATAGTTATGGTTGTTGGCGGGCCTAATAGCCGTAAAGATTTTCACTACAATGAAAGTGAAGAACTCTTCTATCAACTTGAAGGCAATATAAATGTGCGCATACAGGAAGATGGTAAAATATTTGATATTCCTATTAACGCCGGTGAAATGTTTTTACTGCCAGGTAAAACGCCACATTCGCCTCAGCGTGGTGAAAATACAGTAGGCCTTGTAATTGAAAAAGTACGTGAAGGCAACGAAATTGATGGCTTTTTATGGTTCTGTGAAAATTGCGACAATAAACTTTATGAAGAATTCTTTACACTTACCGATATTGTAAAGCAGCTACCTCCTGTTATGGAACGCTTTTATTCTGATGAAGCTAAACGTACATGTAAGAACTGTGGGCATGTTATGCAACCACCTACGCCTAAAAAATAGCTTAAAGATTTTATAACCATTTTTAGATAAATCGGGGCAAACAATTATTTTTGCGCCACGTCAATAAATTTTACAAGCATGGCACACGAAGCACATCACGATACACACCACCAGCCTGAAGATAAAACACCAACAACCTCATTCAGGTCATCGGTATGGCTGGTTATTATATTAGCAGGTTTGTTTGTAGCAGCTGTTAATTTTATTAATGTAATGGGCCACGATGATGCCGAAGGACATGGTGGCGGCCATGGTACAGAAACTCACAGGGTTGAACCAATGTCTACCCACCAGCCAGGCGAGCAAATACAACATGCAGGTACTAAAACTGTAGAGGGAGACGCGCAGCATAATACTGAATTACCGGCTACTACTTCTGATTCAACACACGCAGGACACCACTAATATCTTCTGCAGAGAACATGCTAAAAAGCGATGTAATAGCTATTACAGGTGCTGCCGGCTTTATTGGCAGCTACCTTTGCGGCTATCTTAATCGCTTAGGTTACGAGCAATTGATTCTGGTAGACGACTTTACCAGGCCTGATAAAATTGCAAACCTTGCCAATAAGAAATACATACAGAAAATAGATCGGGATACTTTTCCTGGTATCGCTCAAGGGCTCAACATAAAATATATTTTCCATCTCGGTGCACGTACCGATACTACAGAGATGGATTATAATATTCATAAAGCCCTCAATCTCGATTATACGAAACAAATCTGGCACTACTGCTGCAGCAATGGTATACCTTTAGTATACGCTTCGTCGGCCGCTACCTATGGCAATGGTGAATATGGCTATCGCGATGACCATGAAATAGTCAACAAGCTACAACCATTAAATCCCTATGGGCGCTCAAAAAATGAATTTGACATTTGGGCATTACAACAAAATAATACCCCACCCTTCTGGGCAGGTGTAAAGTTTTTTAATGTTTATGGCCCTAATGAGTATCATAAGAGCCGTATGGCATCTGTTATTTTTCACGCCTATAATCAAATCAAAGCAACAGGCGCTGTTAAGCTCTTCAAGTCGCACAACGCCAACTATAAAGATGGCGAACAGCTAAGAGATTTCATTTATGTTGACGATGTAGTGAATATATGTACATGGCTCATACAACAGCAACCTCAAAGTGGCTTATATAATGTAGGAACAGGAAAAGCAAGAACCTTTAACGACCTGGTTACAGCAATTTTCAATAGTCTAAGATTACCAGTAAATATAAGCTATATAGACACCCCGCTTGATATAAGAGATAAGTACCAGTACTTCACCGAAGCCGACATGAGCAAGCTGGTAAATGCCGGCTATGATAAGCCTTTCCTTTCTTTAGAAGAAGGTGTTGATGTATATATCAACCAGTACCTTTCACAACATCAATATTTTTAGAATTAAATACAAGATTCTAAAATTGGGTTGCAAGCATGAGCTATAATATATCATAATATTTGAAAAATAAAAATAAAACATTCTTGTTTATGTAAATTTTTCAAATATACCTTTGCGCTAAGGGATCCCATAAACCATTTTTTAAACCATTTAACATTTCCACTATGAAAAAGCTGCTATTAAGCGCAGCATGTGGGCTATTATCACTTGCCGCACATGCGCAATTTCTTCCTCCCGTTATTCCTGAAACTATTTATCCTTCCCCGGGAACATTACCAACACCCGTTCTTACCACGAACAACACATCCTGCTATTCACTACAAATAGGCTGGGCAGGTTATACAGGTACTGGCCTTGGTATGGTAAGCAGTTGGGACGATGGTAGTGCTGGGGCCGGCATTGCATGGATGCTGGATATTGGAGGCTATACC
>JAEZIL010000125.1 GCA_023436685.1 Bacteroidota bacterium
CTTTTCAAACTTCATGATCCGTAAAAAAGTTTCCGCAAAAGTAAGCCATGCCAGTTTTTATGAAGGAAGTTTTTAAACTTTGGGGAGTGCGCATCTTGTATAGCAATAT
The DNA here is from genome assembly GCA_023436685.1 of Bacteroidota bacterium. GTDB lineage: Bacteria > Bacteroidota > Bacteroidia > Chitinophagales > Chitinophagaceae > Polluticoccus. Next base: position 110 of record JAEZIL010000125.1, read on the forward strand.
AAATGGCAAGCTGGTGGAAGCCACTCAAGCTTTAGTCCCTGCCGATAATAGGGCTTTCCGATATAGTTATGGTCTGTTTGAAACCATGCTCGTGCAGGGCGGTGTTATCAACCTGGCTGCTTATCATTGGGAGCGCCTGTTCATCGGTATGCAGCAATTAGCTATGGTGGTGTCAAAGCTGTTTACTCAGGAGTTTTTAGAACAGGAAGTACTGCGCACAGTAAAGAAAAACCACCTGGAAAAGCTGTGCCGGGTTCGATTGCAAATATATGCCGGTGAAGGTGGACTCTACGACGAGCAGGACAAAAAGCCGGGATACATCATAGAATGTTTTCCATTAGAATCCACCCTACTCGACTTGAACGAACAGGGCATGGTAATGGGTATAGCTAGCGGTCTTTCTAAAAGTATCGACAGCCTGGCCAATATGAAATCGACGAGTGCACTCATCTACGTGATGGCAGCCCAACAGGCCAAGGCTAACAAATGGAACGATGCGCTCGTCTGTAATACTTCGGCTAATATCATTGAAAGCACTATTGCCAATATATTCTGGGTAAAAGACAAACATATCTACACTCCCCCCCTTTCTGAAGGTTGCATAGCTGGGATAATGCGTAGGCATTTTCTGGATGTTCTTCCGTTAAAAGGCTATCTAGTAACGGAACAGCCTTTATCAATTGAAACATTATCCCAAGCAGACTCTGTCTTCCTTACCAATGCTATCCGCCGCATGAAATGGGTACGCCAGGCAGGCAACACATCTTACAATTCATCATTGATACCTGCCATCTATCGCGATGTTTTTCTTTGAGGCCACTAACCGCTAACTTTGCCGCACTATGGAAAATAAAGTTCGTGTAAGGTTTGCACCTAGCCCCACAGGTGGTTTGCACCTGGGTGGCGTGCGTACCGTTTTATATAATTACCTGTTTGCCCGTCAGAATGGTGGCGCTTTTGTGCTGCGTATCGAAGATACCGACCAGACCCGTTTTGTAGAAGGTGCTGAACAGTATATTGTAGATTGCCTGAAATGGTGCGGTATCGAACCAGATGAAAGCGTGGAAAAAGGTGGTCCGTATGCGCCTTACCGCCAAAGCGAACGTAAAGCTTCTTACTATCAATACGCACAGCAACTGGTAGATGCAGGGCATGCTTACTACGCATTCGATACACCGGGTGAATTAGAAACTATGCGTAACGAATTGCGTACAGATGCAAACCCTAATCCGCAATACGATCAGAACACCCGCATGCGCATGCGTAACTCACTAGCACTGCCTGCTGAAAAAGTAGTAGAGCTGTTGAACAACCAAACACCCTACGTAATCCGTATCAAAATGCCGGCTAATGGCAAGGTGAAATTTAACGATATGATACGTGGCGAAGTAGAATTTGATACTGATACAGTTGACGATAAAGTACTGCTGAAAGCAGATGGTATGCCTACCTACCACCTGGCTGTCGTGGTGGACGATTACCTGATGAAAATAACCCATGCCTTCCGTGGTGAAGAGTGGTTGCCTAGTGCACCTGTGCATATTATGCTATGGAAAAACCTGGGTTGGGAAAAAGATATGCCGCAATGGGCACATCTGCCGCTAATACTAAAACCCGATGGCCATGGTAAGCTGAGCAAGCGCGATGGCGACCGCCTTGGTTTCCCGGTATTTGCAATGAACTGGCATGACCCAAAAACAGGCGAAACAACTGAAGGCTTTAAAGAGCGTGGCTTCCTGCCCGAAGCGTTTATCAACATGCTGGCTATGCTGGGCTGGAACGATGGTACCGAACAAGAACTTTTCTCGCTTGATGAACTGGTACAGAAGTTCTCCATGAGTCGCGTACATAAAGGCGGTGCTAAGTTTGATTTTGAAAAAGCGAAATGGTATAACCACCAATACATACAGAAGAAAACCAATGAGGAACTACTGCCATTGGTTAAGCCCTACATCGAAAAGCAAGGTGTTACTGTTAACGATACTTACCTCACACAAGTCATAGGTGCTATTAAAGAACGTTGCACGCTACTCCCCGATTTCTGGGAGCAAGGCCACTTCTTCTTCAAAACACCGGAAGTAACTGAACTAGCTGCTATAAAAGACAAATGGAGCGCGGATAAGAAAGCGTTCTTTACAACCTGGAGCGAGCATCTGAATGGCTTGTCAGACTGGAACCATGCAACTATCGAGCAGAGCTTTAACGATGCAGTGCAACGGCAAGGAATTAAGAAAGGGGATGTAATGTTGCCATTGCGTATTATGCTGGTAGGTGGCAAGTATGGCCCCGGCGTTTTCCTGATAGCTGAAATGACAGGCAAAGAAGAAACCCTCAAACGCATCAATGATACCCTTTCGATACTTTAATATTTAATAATAATACTATGAAGCGCTGCCCTAGGGTAGCGCTTTTGCTATGGGGTTTGTAGCGCATTTCGTACCTTTGCTGCCTTATATATAACATTTCGCAAAGTATGTCTTATACTCCTAAGAATAAAGTCCGTATTGTAACAGCTGCTTCTTTGTTCGATGGCCACGATGCGGCTATCAACATTATGCGCCGGGTAATGCAAAGCACTGGTGTCGAAGTGATCCATCTGGGCCACGACCGCAGCGTGCAGGAAATAGTGGATTGCGCCATACAGGAAGATGCCAATGCAATAGCCATTACCTCTTACCAGGGCGGCCACGTGGAGTATTTCAAGTATATGTACGATTTGTTGAAAGAACGCAACTGCGGCCATATCAAAATATTTGGTGGTGGTGGTGTTATCCTGCCTACAGAAATTGATGAACTGCATGCTTACGGTGTTACGCGCATTTATTCACCCGATGACGGCCGTGCCATGGGCCTGCAGGGTATGATAGACGACCTGATTCAAAAAAGCGACTACCCAACCGGCAACCAATTGAATGGTGAGGTGGGCCACTTAATAGAAAAAGATGCTAAATCAATAGCACGCCTTATATCGGCAGCTGAAAACTTTGGCGACTTGCCTGAGACCAAAGCCATGCTGAAGAAAATAGCTGCTGATGCCGCAGTGTCTACCACACCAATACTGGGTATTACCGGTACAGGTGGTGCAGGTAAAAGCTCTTTGGTTGATGAAATTGTTCGCCGTTTCCTGCTTGATTTTAAAGACAAGAATATCGGTATTATCTCTGTAGATCCTTCTAAACGTAAAACAGGCGGTGCATTATTAGGAGACCGTATCCGCATGAATGCCATCCGCAACGAGCGGGTATATATGCGCTCCATGGCTACCCGTCAAAGCAACCTTGCGGTGTCTAAATACATCTTCGATGCGGTCAATATCCTGAAGGCAGCAAAGTATGATCTCATCATACTCGAAACATCGGGCATTGGCCAAAGCGATACACAGATAACTGACTATTGCGATATGAGCATGTACGTAATGACACCGGAATATGGTGCAGCTACACAGCTTGAGAAGATTGACATGCTAGACTTTGCTGATATCGTGGTCATCAATAAGTTCGATAAACGCGGCGCTATGGATGCCCTGCGCGACGTAAAAAAGCAATATCAACGTAACCATAAGCTGTTCGATAAACAACCCGATGATATGCCGGTATTCGGTACCATCGCTTCACAGTTCAACGATCCGGGTACTAATACCATGTACAAATCGTTGATGGATATTGTAGAGAAGAAAACGGGTAATGCTAACTTGCATTCCAACTTTAAGATAAGCGACGAGATGAGCGAGAAGATATATATCATTCCGCCATCGCGCACCCGTTACCTCAGCGAGATATCTGAAAACAACCGCAAATACGATAAATGGGCTAAAGACCAGGCGGCTGTTGCACAAAAGCTGTTTAGCCTGACGAAAACTATTGAAACCCTGAATGAAACTAAAATAGACGATAAGGATAGGTTGATAAAGACCCTTCAGGAAGTTTACAGCAAAACAGAATTGGATATAGATCCCAAGAACAAGCACCTGCTGGAAAACTGGGATGCTAAAAAGAAACTCTTTACCGATGAGTACTACACCTTTAAAGTGCGCGATAAGGAACTGAAAATAAAAACGCACACCGAATCACTATCGCATACGCAAGTACCCAAAGTAGCCGTACCTAAGTTTGAAGCATGGGGCGAAATACTGTATTGGGCTTTGAGCGAGAACTTTCCCGGCGAGTTCCCTTATGCTGCAGGTATCTACCCGTTCAAGCGCGAGGGTGAAGACCCTACCCGTATGTTTGCGGGCGAAGGTGGGCCGGAGCGTACCAATAAACGTTTCCACTATGTATCGTTGGGCATGCCGGCCAAGCGTTTGAGTACTGCATTTGATAGCGTTACCCTTTACGGGCAAGATCCTGATCACCGCCCCGATATCTATGGTAAAGTGGGTAACTCTGGTGTAAGCGTTTGTTGCCTGGACGATGCCAAAAAACTTTACAGCGGTTTCAACCTGGCCGATCCTAAGACATCGGTATCCATGACCATCAATGGTCCGGCACCTACCATTACGGCTTTCTTCATGAATGCCGCTATCGACCAGCAATGCGAGCTTTATATCAAAGCCAACGGCCTTGAAAAAGAAGTAAATGATAAAATAGAAGCTATATACAAAGAGAAAGGTGTTCCACGCCCTACTTACAATCCATCCACATTTGGTGGCGGTGCAGAAGGTTCCTTGCCGGAAGGTAATGATGGCCTTGGCTTGATGTTGCTGGGTATAACCGGCGACCAGGTACTGCCTGCCGATGTATATGCCAAAATTAAAGCCGACACATTGAAAGCAGTGCGCGGTACCGTGCAGGCCGATATCCTGAAAGAAGACCAGGCACAAAACACCTGTATCTTCTCTACCGAATTCTCGTTGCGCGTTATGGGCGACGTACAGCAATATTTTATCGACAAAGGTGTACGTAATTTCTATTCGGTATCAATTAGTGGCTATCACATTGCAGAGGCGGGTGCTAACCCGATATCTCAGTTGGCTTTCACACTATCTAATGGCTTTACGTTTGTTGAATACTACCTGAGTCGCGGCATGCATATCGATGAGTTCGCTCCAAACCTTTCGTTCTTCTTTAGTAATGGTATCGATCCTGAATACAGTGTGATAGGCCGTGTAGCCCGCCGCATATGGGCCAAGGCTATGAAACTGAAATATGGCGGTAACGAACGCTCGCAGATGCTGAAATACCACATCCAGACATCGGGACGCTCGCTGCATGCGCAGGAGATCGACTTTAACGATATCCGCACTACACTACAAGCATTATACGCCATCTACGATAACTGTAACTCGCTGCATACCAATGCTTATGATGAGGCGATCACTACGCCAACTGAAGAAAGTGTACGCCGCGCTATGGCTATTCAACTTATCATCAACAAAGAGCTGGGATTGGCCAAAAACGAGAATCCATTACAAGGTTCGTTCATTATAGAAGAACTTACCGACCTGGTAGAAGAAGCAGTATTGTCAGAATTCGACCGCATTACCGAACGTGGTGGTGTACTGGGTGCTATGGAAACTATGTACCAGCGCAGCAAGATTCAAGAGGAAAGCCTGTATTATGAAACGCTGAAACACAATGGCGAGTTTCCGATTATTGGGGTAAATACCTTCCTCAGCAGCAAAGGTTCATTAACGGTTGTACCTCAAGAAGTAATACGTTCTACTACCGATGAAAAAGAATTTCAGATAAAGACCGTACAAAACCTATGGAAACGTAGTGGCGAAACAGGCCAGGAAAAACTGAAGCAACTACAACAAGTAGCTATTCACAACCAGAATATTTTTGCCGAACTGATGGAAACAGTAAAATATTGCTCACTTGGCCAAATAACAAAAGCTTTATTCGAAGTAGGCGGGCAATATCGAAGAAATATGTAATTTAAAATTATAAAAGGCCATCTAAATGATGGCCTTTTATCTAATACCGTGTGTTGGAAAGGTGGGTATAATTTTTTTATCTCTTTAACATACACATGAAAAAAGCTTTAAAAATCTTCCTATATATCCTTGGTGGCATATTTGGCCTCGTTATTATCGCGGTATTATTACTACTCACACCTCCCGGAAAAGAGCTGGTAAGAAGCCAGGCTGAGAGCTTTCTGAGAAACAAACTTAAAACCACTGTACAAATAGGCGAGCTTGATTATTCCCTTCCCAAATGGCTGGAACTAAAAAAAGTCCTCTTCCTGGATCAAAGAAATGATACACTCATATCGGCTGGTACATTGCGGGTTGATATTGCCATGCTGAAATTAATAAATGGCACGGTACAGGTAAACAGGCTGAATTTTGAAAATGGTGTAGCGCATATATATCGTCTTGCACCCGATACTACTTTCAATTTTGACTATATAGCTAAAGCATTCTCTTCCCCCTCTCCAGAAGAACCTAAAGAGGAAAAGCCGGCAGATACATCGGGGGGATTGGTTTTAGACATTAGGGAAGTAGCTTTTAAAAACATTCGTTTCAATTTTGACGATTTTACGGGTGGTAGCCGGTTTGGAGTTTTAATTGGTGAACTGTCAGCCAGGATCAATAAGACTGACATCAATAAGATGGATTTTGGCGTTAAGCGCCTCTATGTTAATGGACTGCATTCTACGTTTTCGATAGATACATCTTACTTACCTGAAGAGCCCGAGGATACTACAACATCGCTACTGCCTATGTTGGCTGCCGACGAGCTCGACCTGAATAATATATCTTTTGCCTTTAACAATAACACTGATAAAATGCTTTTCAGCATTGCCCTGAAAAAGTTGTTAGTACATCCCAAAACCATCGACCTGAACTCCCAGTACATAACCATGAACGACCTCCTGCTCGATACCACTAATATCAAAATGGTGATGGGCAAAAAAGACGTTACGGAAGCAAAGGCTGAAGAAGTGGTGGATAGCGCTGTAGCTAAAAAATGGAAAGTATTAGCCAATAGCATTAAGCTGAATGGTATCAACTTTATCATGGACGATGAGAACGCCCCTAGGCAACAATATGGCATTGACTACGCCCATCTAGATGTTCGCAGTCTTATCCTGGATGTTGAGCAACTCCTCTATACAACTGATACTATTGCAGGCAACCTGAAACAACTTTCGGTAAAAGAAAAGAGCGGTTTCGATCTGCAAAAGTTCAAAACACAGTTTGCATATTACCCGCAGGGAGCGTATTTAACAAACCTTTACCTGCAAACTTCTAATACATTATTGCAAGATAAACTGGTGGTTAAGTATCCTTCGCTCGATGCATTGAAAACACAAATGGGTCTTCTTCAATTGCAGCTGCAATTGAAGAACAGTGTAGTAGGCATGGCTGATGTCTTATTATTCGCACCACAACTTCGTACACAGGAAATATTTAAACGTTATGGTAACGATAAGTTGAATGTAAATGCAGCTATCGAGGGTTATGTAAATGCGCTCAATATCAAAACCTTTCAACTCTCAGGCTTGGGTGGTACGTATGTAGATATAAATGGCCGCCTGAATGGTTTACCCGATGCTGATAAACTGAACTACAACCTTGCAATTAAACGCCTGCAATCACAAAAGGCTACGGTAATGGCTTTTATGCCTGCATCGGTAAAGCAACAGGTAGATTTGCCTAGCAGCTTCAATATAACTGGGCGGGTTAGTGGCAATGTAAAGGATTACAATACCGATCTGTTGGCTGCCACTACCGATGGTAATGCGGTGATAAAAGGCAAGATACTCATGTCTCCCGGTTCTGGTAAAGAGCGGTATGATGTCATCATTAAAACAGAGAATCTGAACCTGGGCAAGATACTGCGTAAAGATTCGCTGATGGGCCGCATTACAGCCAACATCAGTGCCAAAGGGCAAAGCTTCGATGTGAACTATATGGATGCTATGTTGAAGGGGGAGATACTTTCAGCAGGCTTTATGGGTTATAATTATACGTCCATCAGTTTTGATGCGAAAGTGGCAAAGAAAGTGGCAAAAGCTAACCTCGTATCGAACGATCCTAATGCTGTACTAGCGCTGGATGCAGACGCCGACCTGAATGGTAAGTATCCTGCACTGGTAGCAAAATTGGTTATCGATAGCATGGATATGCAGGCATTGAACCTGTATAAAGAAGAATTGAAGGTTAGAGCAACTGTAGATGCCAACATGCCTGAACTGAACCCCGACTATCCACGCGGTATAATTAATATCAACAAGCCACAAGTGGTAATGGCAGGTGCCCGTTATTATCTCGATAGCATATATCTTTCTTCACAACCTAATGCCGATAGCGGTAATTTCATAGTACTGGATGCCGATGCCATACAAGCTGTTATTACAGGTAAAACACCGCTATCTAAAGTTGGCACCATAATACAACAACGTATAGATAAGTATTACACAATAGCTCCAGATACTGTTAAAACACTGGCAGCCAATAGGAAGAAGGTAACTAGTGATACCACTACATTGCCCGCCGACTATAACCTGAACCTATCTGCCATCATTCGCGACAGGCCATTATTACGCATATTATTGCCAGGTTTACAACAGCTGGATACAATAAAAATAGATGGTGCACTTACGCCTGCCGATATGTATGTAAATGCTACTATGCCTCGTTTGCAATACAACGACATGTTTCTATATAATGGCAAGGCAAATGTTCAAGGTAGGGATTCTGCTCTTACATACGATGTTACACTCGATAGATTTAAACAGAGTAACATAGAATTATGGTATGCCAAGGTCAACGGCAGCTTGTATAACCAAAGTATTGATGCTAATGTTAGTATATCCGACTCGTCGGGAAAAGAACGTTTTGCCTTGGGAGCAGTGTATAGCCAACGCGATACACAAAAAATAAGCTTAAAGCCCGGCCTGGTGCTCAACTATAATACCTGGCAGGTGGCACAACCCAATGCTATAGTATTTGGCAATGATGGCTTTTATGTACAAAATTTCCGCATTAGCAATGGCGGCGAGTCTATTAGTATCAATAGTGAAACACCACAATTCAGTGCACCTATAGTTGCCGCCATCAACAATTTCCTTATATCCAATATTACCGAAATAATTAGCAGCGATACATTGCTGGCAAATGGGGTACTGAACAGTAACATGCGTTTGCAAGACCTTACCAGGCAACCTAAAGCATCGGGAACGCTAGCTGTAACCAACCTATCGGTATTGAACGATACAATAGGCAACCTTGATGTACAGCTTAACGAGGCCAGTGCAACAGCAATCAATTCCCGTATTGCCCTCAATGGGCGGGGAAATGAATTGGCGGTTACGGGCTACTATTATCCTACCCCTGTTAACGGAAACAATTTTGACCTTGACATGCAGGTTAATGCCATTAATCTGCGCACAATGGAAGGATTAGCACAACATCAGATACGTAATACATCCGGCTATATCCGTGGTAACCTGAAGGTACAGGGTACAATTGCAGCTCCTAAAGTAATAGGGGAACTACGCACGGACAACCTGGCAACAACCCCTGCTATGCTGGGTGCCCCTCTCAAATTCCCATCAGAAACAATTGCTTTTACAGCTGAAGGAATTGAATTTAGAAACTTTAAAATTGTAGATACGTTAGGAAACGAAGGAACAATAAGCGGTAAGATTATAACTACTAACTATCGTGACATGAAACTTGCCCTAAAGCTAAGAGCTAAAGAATTGCAGGTATTGAACTCAACACGAGATGATAATGAACTCTTCTATGGCAAGATGCTGGTAAGTACGAATATGAATATTAACGGTACTCCGGCTGCACCAAGTATCGACGGCAACTTGACCATACACGATAGTACTAAGTTTACCGTAGTATTACCCCAAAACGAAGCCAGCATACAGGAGCGCGATGGCATAGTGGAATTTGTGAATATGCGTGATGGGCGCCCACTGGCAGTTAAGGATACAACTCCGAAAGTAGCAGCACGTACGGGTATGGACTTAAACATGAATGTTGGGATTGAAAAGAATGCTGAATTTAGTGTTATAATAGATGAAGGTACCGGCGACTTTTTACGCGTGCGGGGTGAGGCAGCTTTGAATACCACTGTACGTC
>JAEZIL010000153.1 GCA_023436685.1 Bacteroidota bacterium
GACCCGGTACGCTCCAACGACACATTAATAAAAACAATTCGTCAGTTAAATAATGACCCTATCAGCTTAGAGACACCTTTTGCTGATGGCTTTGAGGACGTAGGCCTTATAACTACTTCAAGAGATACCATCGGATTTTCTACTAATGAACATTGGGACTACAATAATGACTCTGACAGTGGAAGACTCCGTACTTATGTACATTCAGGTTTAAGCTTACATGGTAATAGGTCAATAAGTTTAGATGCTGCTATGAATACTATACGTACTCAAAACGAATTGACAGGCACTTTCAATTTAAGCGAATATACTACTGCGGATAACGAAATTAGAATTGAGTTTGACTATAGAATGCACGGCCAGCCTGACAGCCTTGAAGGAAATGAAGTATGGGTGCGAGGTAGTGATACCGACGTGTGGCAACCTATCTACTCATATAGAAGCCGGTCAACAGATATAGGACGAGTTATTAACTCAGGCACATTATCTGTAACAGATGTATTACTAAACAGTGCACAAAATTATACTTCTAGTTTTCAGCTTAAGTTTGGACAGCGCGACAGCTCATTAATTGCATCCGAAGGATACGGTTGTGGAATCACGATAGATGATGTAAAATTTTACACAGTTGAGAACGACGTACAACTGGTTGAAATTGTTGCTCCAAATGTAATAGAATGCGGGCTTAGTGAGAACACACCACTAGCAATAAGCGTATATAATGGCGTAAATCGCCTGCAACAAAATGTTTCTTTATCTTATAAACTAGATGGCGGAGAAATTATTACTGAAACTATTTCAAGTATTGAGGGTAAGCAGAAGCTAAAATTTACTTTCAAAAACAACCCAGATTTTGCAAAGCCCGGAAAACATATATTAGATGTATGGCTGCATGCAAATGGCGATACTTACCTTAAGAACGATTCTATTCTAAACTACACGTTTTACAATCAAACACTCGTCACTTCACTACCTTATAAAGAAACATTTGAAAGCGACAATGGCAACTGGTTCAGCGAAGGTGTAAATAATAGCTGGGAGTGGGGTAGGCCCGGCTCTTCAAAAATAAATAGGGCAAATAGTGGCGTGCACGCATGGAAAACAAATCTTGATGGGAATTATAATGATAATGAAATATCCTATTTATATTCCCCATGTTTTGATCTGACAAATGCGGTTAATCCGGTTTTAAGTTTCCAAACAGCCATAGATATAGAGAATTGCGGACCCGTACTATGCGATGGCGCCTATGTAGAATACAGCGTTGATGGCATTAAATGGGAACACCTGGGTGAATCACGAACGGGCATAAACTGGTATAACGATACACTTTACAACATATGGTCTCAACAAAATAATACCAATTGGCATCAGGCTTCTTATTCTGTTCCCAATAAGTCTATTATTAAACTGAGATTTAGCTTTTTCTCTGACATAGCCGGCAACTTTGAAGGGATGGGAATTGATGACGTTGAAATAACAGACAACCGTCTATATCCTGAAAAGCAATTAATAAGCGTAAGCCCTAACCCTACAAGCAACGGACAGATAGCAATTGAATGGTCGGGGAACGAACAATCTAGACTAAGCCTGGTAATGACAGATATTATGGGAAGAGAAGTGTACCGCACAATGATAGCCAGTACGGCGAACTACAATAAATCAATCCTGCAAACAGGTAGATTAGCTACAGGCATGTATTTTATGCGCATCCATATAGATGACAATAAATATCAGTATAAGATCATCTATAACTAACAATGTTAACGGTTAAAAAGTATTTTAGCGTAAAAAGAAGGTTTTCTTAATTGGTCACGTAGGTCCATATCGGTAAACATACAGCTGATAGTTTTACTTAATGACGGGCTTTTTTTAGCCTTATTTACAACAAAATTAAACAACCAGGGGTAGCGGCATAGGCGTTGAAGCGTAGAACTGATCTTCAGTTCATCACCAATACGTCTATACAGTGGAACGTCATAGGCTTCTTTCAAAAAACCTCTGCTATATTGCTTTTCATTTATAGCCTTTTCAATAGCATAAGCAGCCATCATACCACTATATAATGCATTGCCAATACCCTCGCCACTAAAAGGGTCTATAAGGCTGGCAGCATCACCTGTTAATAAAAAATTATCACCAGATATCGGTGCCTGTTCCATACCCATAGGTAATCCCCATCCTTGTATTTTATCTATAAGCTTAGCGTTGGCAAATCTGTGGTTGATGTTTGGGTTTGTTTTTATTGCATATAGCATTTGCTCCCTCAGGTTGATCTTCTTCTCTCGTATGCGCGATGATAAAATTCCTACTCCCACATTTGCTTGTCCATTTGGTAAAGGAAAAATCCACAAATAACCTGGTAACATTTCAGGTAGGAAATGAAGTTCGATAAAATTATTCTTGTCTAAGCCTGTTACCCCATCATAGTATGCTCTTAATCCAACTGCATAGGCTTTGGGAGAACTACTATCATTAACAAATGTCTTGCGCACAATACCTTTATCTCCGTCCGCACCTACTATTAATGGAGCACTCACTTCATAAGTAATACCTTCTTTTTCAAATGTTACTAATACACCTTTATCCGTACGGTCAATTTTTTTTACCGATGCTTTTTGATAAATAGTACAGTAAGGAGATGGAAGCTTATTAAATAAGAAATTATCAAAAATAAGTCGGGGAGTAGTAAAGCCAGGGGCCTGTTCTCCTGGTTTACCATTAGGGTTATAAGGTATTTCCAGTGCTTTACCATTTGGCGCTACGAATATGATACCATGTGTTGGGGTATAGTCCTGATGGTTACTGAATATCTCCTTAAGCCAATCGGGATTTGCTTTACGCAATACAAAAGCCGTCTTTCCGCTACAGGCATCACCGCACACCTTATCTCTTGGAAACGTTTCTTTCTCTAAAATAATATGTGATATACCTGCCTGGCTAAGGTATATAGAAGTACCGGCACCGGCAGGCCCTGCACCGATCACAACTACTTGCGTATCTAATTTGATAGGCCCCATGACGTAACTATAATAAAAAATTAACCCTCCGGTTTCGGAGGGTTAATTTAAGGTTCAAAATTACTTAACCATATACATCACTTCCTTAACCAGGTTGACGGTACGTGCAACACTTGGCAAGTGTGCGGCAACAAGGTTAGGAGCATAGTGCATGTTAGTATCAGCTGAAGTTATGCGGCGTATAGGTGCATCCAGATAGTCAAATACTTCTTTCTGTATGCGATAGCTAATTTCTGAAGATACGCTACCAAATGGCCATTGTTCCTCAACAATTACCAGCCGATTGGTTTTTTTAACCGATTCAGCAATAGTTTGCCAATCTAATGGACGAATGGTGCGTAGGTCAATTACTTCAGCCTCAATTCCTTCTTTTGCAAGTTCATCTGCTGCACCTAATGCTACCTTCATCATTTTGTTAAAAGAAACAATGGTAACATCTTTGCCTTTGCGTTTTATATCAGCCTTCCCTATTGGTATTAAATATTCTTCTTCAGGTACTTCGCCTACATCTCCATACATTACTTCGCTTTCCATAAAAACTACCGGGTTCGGATCGCGGATAGCCGATTTCAAAAGGCCTTTTGCATCGTATGGATTGGACACTGTAATTACCTTTATACCGGGTATATTAGCATACCAGCTTTCAAACGCTTGCGAGTGCTGAGCACCTAGCTGGCCAGCAGAACCATTTGGACCGCGGAAAACAATTGGGCAACCAAAATGGCCGCCACTCATCGATAGCATTTTAGCAGCATGGTTTAATATCTGGTCGAGTGCAAGTACTGCAAAGTTCCATGTCATGAACTCAATAATGGGCTTTGTACCGTTCGACGCTGCACCTACGCCAATAGCAGCAAAACCTAATTCAGCAATAGGGGTGTCTATAACCCTGCGGGGACCAAATTCTTCCAGCATGCCCTGGCTTACTTTATAAGCACCATTATATTGTGCTACTTCTTCACCCATCAGAAACACAGTCTCATCCCGGCGCATTTCTTCTTCCATTGCTTCACGAAGCGCCTGACGGAAAGGGATTGTACGCATATATTTAAATTATTTACTTTTTGTTTGATTAACGCGCGTAAAGATACTATTTGCTTATCTATTTTCTGGATGAAAAGTAACTGTACTTGTTACCCCGTCTTCCGTAAAACGTAGCTTCATTGCTGTATCAGCCAGCTCAACAACCTCCATTATTATTTTTGTACCAGTACCTTTCAATTTCATTTCATCAAGTACAAGATTCTTCTCATCATCAAAATACCAATTAGTACTATCTACCTGTCCGCTAAAGTTCATAACAGCAACACCGTTTTTACGAATATCGAACCATGTATTTTTCACAGCATGGCTCTGCATTGCCTTAAAATCATTTAGCTGTAGCTGCAGCGATCGCCGCATGCTATCTACATTCTCAACCCCATATGCCATTTTATTTGTCTCGGCATCTGTATTCTTACCAAACGTATCAAGAAACTGTTGTTGCTCTGCTATCATTTGATCCATCTGAGGGCTGGTAAGTGCAACAGCATGCCACTTTTTTGCAATTATATCTTCTCTCTTTTGTGTACAAGAGTATAAGGCTACAGTTATAAAAAGCAAAAATATTATTTTCTTCATCTTGTTAGTTTTTGTGAATCATTTCTCTAAAATAACCTTTCCATTCCTGCCCTGAGAGCAAGGTTTCCAGGTTTTCAAATGCCGACTGATCCGTTACACGGGGGTAAGCTTTTTTTAACAATGTAAATCGTTGGTCATCGCCTGAAAGGGTTTTTACCAATATCCTTATTTGATTAGATGTAAAGCAATTATCTAATTTATCAAATATCACTTTAAGCCGCTCGGTAGATGTTTTATTATTTACTCTTTTTAGCAGTACATCAAATTGATTATTGCTCATAGCAGTAGGACAATCGCTATTAATAACAGCAACCTTGTTTCTTACTACCGCAGTTGTACCGCCAGCAGGCAACATATTATTACCTCCTTGAGTTTTATTATTACGTAGCTCAATATCACCAATAAACGAAGGTCCTGATTCCTCTACAATTATTTTTGAAGGTTCTTTTACAGTAGTTGAAGGTTTTGCCTTTACAACTTTAGGAGATTGCTTCGCCTTAACCGGAGCAACTATAGGCTCTTCTTGTAATTCACCTTTATTACCTGGCCCATTATTAGATAAAGGCCCAGGAACTACCGGGGTATAAACATTATTGGCATAAGCTGGTATAGCCGATAATTCTATATGGTCGTCTTCAATCGTATTGCCGGCAGGCAGGTAAAATTGCCTATGTATATCGTACAATTTAAAGCTACCATCCTTCTGCATTAATAAAAATCCTCTGAATCCACCGTCAGGAACCTGCACCATGAATTTTTGTGCAGGATATGCATTTTGCTGGAACAACACTTCTAATGTTATGGGTCCGGGTGCCAGTTCTGAAATAATATAATAGTTCTTACCAAACCTTGGCAGCATCTCGCCCTCAAATTTCACATAAAAGGGGATGCTTTTGTCACCTTGTATGTATACATAGGCAAAACGCTCAGCTTGTAACTCTTTACTGAATAAAATCAGCGTGAAAAAAGTAGCAAAAAGCGCTATTATAGATTTCCTCATAGTTATTCTAACTCAATTAATATAGCTCCCTTTTCAACAGCAGTACGTTCTTCAACCTTGATTGCTTTAACTGTAGCGGGTGCTTGGGCCTTTAGAACATTTTCCATTTTCATTGCTTCCAAAATCAACAGGCCATCACCTTTATTTATTTGCTGACCCGGCTGAACCAAAACCTTTAACACCATTCCTGGCATTGGAGCTTTTACCGGTTCAATCTTTTGCATGGCTTTTAGATCGAGGCCCATGCTGGTAAGTAATAAATCAATTGGCTCCTGGATAGCGGTTTTATATTGCTGGCCGTTTATGGTAAGTGTTATTTCTTTTGTTTTAGTATCAACTTGCTCTATTTGCGCCGTATAGCTCTTATTATTATAAAGAACACTTATCAAACCATTAGATTGATATTGCGCATCTAATGAAACCTCGCTATTATTTAGCAGTAGTACATTATCCTCTTGGCTTATCGAAAAGGCATCCTTGTCATTAACTTTTATCTGCAGCATGTCTCCAAAGGTAAGTTAGGCATCAAAAATAGTATATTAATATCGTTTACACCAAGCTAATCAGACAATCGTAAGAAAAGACAATTCCCTCTAATAAGGGTAATTTTTGTGTTAGCATTAATTGTACTTTAGTTTTTGGATATATTTTACATGTACATTTTCTCATATAGAAGTAAAAGACTAATAGCAGTTTTATCGTTTCTAGCGATTTTAACCTCCTGTGCCAATAGAAAAATCAATAAACAAGCAATAGAATTAGAACCTGTCGAGATAATCGGTAAAGATAAAAACCGCATATTCAGGTCAACAGCACCAATAGAATGGGACATAACACACACACGTGTAGGGCTTGAATTCGATTGGAAAAGCAAGACTGCAAAAGGGAATACCTGGATAAATCTACATCCATATTATTATTCCACCGATTCGATAATACTAGATGCTAAAAGCATGGAAATACATACTGTGAATGTTATCACAGATGGCCGCCCAATGGCTGTAGATTATATATACCAAGATGATAAGTTAAAAATAAAGCTACCAAAACAATACAACAGATATGATAGCACTACTTTAAATATAACATACACTGCAATGCCTTACAGTGAATCTACTGGAGGCAGTAAAGCTATAAGTGATGATAGGGGATTATACTTTATTAATACAGACTATAGTACACCCAACAAACCCGCTCAAATATGGACACAAGGCGAAACTGAAGCAAACTCACACTGGCTGCCAACTATTGATAAGCCCAATAATAGATTTACGCTGCAAATTGAACTTACTATACCAGACAGTTTGATAACACTAAGTAATGGAGAGTTAACAAGCCAGAAATATTCCGGCGGAATGCGTACAGATATATGGAAAATGGATAAGCCGATACAGGCGTATGCCGCGATGTTTGCAATTGGCAAATTCTCAGTTGTAGAAGATATGTGGAGGAATAAAAAAGTAAGTTACTACGTAGAACCTCACTACGAACCCTATGCACGTTATATGTTTAATAATACCACCAAAATGCTCGACTTCTTCTCAGGCATTACCGGTGTGCCATATCCCTGGAATAAATATTCCCAGATAGTGGTCAGAGACTACGTATCTGGTGCCATGGAAAATACTACCGCTAGTTTGTATGGAGAATTTATGAACCAAAGTAAACGCGAAATTGATGATAACAATTTTGAAGATGTTGTTGCGCACGAATTATTCCACCAGTGGTTTGGTAACTATGTTACAGCTGAATCATGGTCTCACATTACCTTAAATGAATCTCTTGCCAGTTATGGGGAGCAACTTTGGAGGAGACATCATTATGGCAATGCTTCCGCCGATATTTTAGGCGCAGAAGAGCTGGAGCTTTACTTACAGGCAGTTAAGAAAACAGATCCTCCACTTACACGTTTCTATTATACAGACAAAGAAGACGTATTTGATCGTATATCTTATGAGAAGGGAGGCAAAATACTAAATTACTTACACGGCCTTATGGGTGATAGCGCCTTTTACAATGCCCTGAACATCTATTTAACAAAAAATGCTTTACAATCTGCAGAAACAGTTGATTGGCGTCTTGCAGTAGAAGAGGCAACAGGTAAAGATTGGAATTGGTTTTTTGATCAATGGTATTATAAGGGTGGGCATCCGCAGCTCGATATCAAATATCGCTATGACGATGTAGCAAAGCAACTTAAAGTACTGGTTACACAAAAGCAGGATAGTTTATACATTCTGCCACTGAAGGCTGATGTTATTATTTCCGGAACTATTAGAAGTGAAGATTGGTTAATAGCAAAGCGCAAAGAAGAATTTACATATAATTACGATGGCAATAATATTCCTGTTATAGTTCCTGATAGTAAACACTGGCTGGTAGGAGAGTTGTTAGAAGATAAATTACCTCAACAATGGCTGGTTCAGTTTAAGCAT
>JAEZIL010000187.1 GCA_023436685.1 Bacteroidota bacterium
CTAGTCTCGTGGGCTCGGAGTTGTGTATAAGAGTCAGGTGTAGGGCAAGATAATGTGGAAACTACATTGAGAGAAAAGATGGCTAATGCACGGCGAAGCGACGGTACTAAGGTATATACTTTACCTACAGGTATTTCGCTACTTATATTTTATGTGCTGGCCATGCAGTGTATGAGTACCTTGGCCATAGTAAAACGGGAAACAGGTAGCTGGAAATATCCGGTCATACAATTGCTATATATGTCAGGTCTTGCCTATTTGTTTGCCTTTATAGCTTATCAGTTGTTAAGCTGATGTTATCCTATTCAAATCGGTTTGTTAAGCAAGCCTTTTTATTTTCTATAGTATTTATTTCACATGAAATTGCATCCTGATAAGTACTGTCTTTACACGGTTCTGAGGTTTGTTTGATATGCAAGAGATAATTGATTTTTTAAGAAACCTGTTCGATACCCCGTCGTTTCCTACACGCTGGCAGTCTAACGATTGGTCGGGATTTTATGGCATATTACACATCCTCAGCGATTTGCTTATATGGGCGGCCTACTTAGCTATACCTATCATTATAGTGCGTATTATTGCAGCACGCAAAAAACGTCTTTCATACAATATACTTTATATACTTTTCGCTGCATTCATTCTTACTTGTGGGTTTGCACACTTAATTGATGCATTCATTTTCTGGATGCCTGTATACAAGGTAAGTGCATTTTTCAAGGCAGGCACTGCAATACTAAGCTGGATAACCGTGTTTGTTTTATTGCGCATATTACCGGCGGCTATTTTGTTAAAAACACCGCAAGAGCTGGAAGAGGAAATGAAGAAGCGCCTCAGGGCCGAAGAGGAAACCCTGAAAAAGAACAGGCAGCTGCAAGAGGCAGAAAAAATAGGCAAAATATGCTATGGAGAATGGGATCCGTTTAGTGATACTGTTCTAATGACCGATTTTGGATACATCATTTATGAGTTGCCCAATAAAACGCGTTTAAGCTCGAACGATTTTCTTGCATATGTTCACCCAGATGATAAGCCAATAATCAATCGGGTTATTCAAAAAATACAAAACGGCAGCAAATTCGAAACAATTAACTATCGTATTTTATTGCCGGGCAACCGTGTAAAACATATCAAAATAAATGGCGAGGTAATATTTGGGGTACAAAACGAAGTAAGCAGGTTCATTTGTACTATACAGGACGTTACGGAGCAGTTTACAAATCTTAAGTTCATAGAGGCCCAAAACGAACAGCTAAAAGATATTGCCTGGATCCAATCTCACAAAGTGCGGGGCCCGCTTGCTACCATTATGGGTTTAGTTGATATTTTGAATGAGAATAACCTTTCTGAAAAAGATAAGGATATGGTTATGGAAGGCCTGAAGATGTCTTCAGCAAGCCTTGATGAAGTAATTAAAGAAATTGTAAGCAAAAGCGAAGCGCTGGATATACACGGCAAAGCTGTTTAGCAATTATAATAATCTCAAAGTTTATATGGTATGGATTTTGTATTTCACAAAACTCATACTTCGCAACACTTATGAGGGTTAAGAATATTATTGGCTTTTTAGTCATTTGCATTTTGTTCGCATCATGTGCCAATCCTAAAAACCTGGTATACCAGGATGTGCAAAATTTCCGCATACTTAACCTCAGTCTGCAACCCGATATTGGAATGGATATACAGTTTTACAACCCCAATAGCTTTGGCGTTACCATGAAAGATGCAGATATCAATGTATTCATAAATGATAAGCTGATAGGGAATGGACGCCTGCAACGCACCTACAATGTACCCGCAGCCGATACATTTTTATTGCCGGTAGCGCTAAAAGCAGACCTGAAAAGTCTATTCTCCAATACCTACTCCATATTATCCAACAGACAGGTGAGTATAAAGTTGCAAGGCCATGTAAAGGCGGGCAAGGGAGTGTATGTAAATATTCCTATTAACTACGAAGGAAGGCAGCAGTTAAATGTGGTAGACTTTAAATAGGCAAGTTTAAAACTCGTTTTTCCACATCATGCTTTCCACTGGCCTGTTAGGCTGGCCACTGTATTTTGCATTTCCCTTTTGATTATACTTTACTTCAATTTCTCCTTCAACCGGGAAGTAGATTAGCTGCCCTATAGGCATGCCTTTATATATTTTAACCGGTTGCTTTACAGATATTTCCAGTGTCCAGTTACCACAAAACCCAACATCGCCTTTACCGGCAGTAGCGTGTATATCTATACCCAAACGCCCTGTGCTCGATTTTCCTTCAAGGAATGGTACGTGGGCATGCGTCTCAGTATACTCAAGCGTTACACCCAGGTAAAATATATGAGGATAAAGAACAAATCCTTCGTCTGGTATCTCAAAGCAATCTATCTGGTTGTGTTTTTTAGCATCCAGTATGTGTTCATTATAGGTAGCCAATGTTGACCCCAAATGCACATCATAACTATTGCTGCCAAGTGCTGCACGGTTGTAAGGGTTTATTTTGATGGTCCCTTTTTCCATTTCTTCCAGTATACGCTTATCTGAGAGGATCATGCAGCAAATATAATTGTATTGGGCGATGTCTTAAAGTACAATTAGTTACGCTGCTCCGGATGTTTGTAAGGTGTGAATATCCCACACATAATTACATTGAGTGGCATTATTGCTGATGGAACATAAGCTGTTATGCTAGCAATCTTTAGAAAAAGATAAATTTGCCTATGCCATTATATAAAGAGTGGAAAAATGATACATATAGCCTTTCGGCAATCTGGAAGATAGAAGAGCCGGAGAGTTTTTTTATAGAACGCACTGGCATGCAAAGCGATATAAAAAACCATAAACGCAGGATAGAGCGATTGGCGGGTAGGTTTTTGCTGAAGCATTTAAAAGAAGACTTTCCTTTATTTAATATATATCCCGATAAGCACGACAAACCCCGGCTCGATGATAACCTATATTATTTTTCCATATCCCACTCCTGGCCATATGTAGCCGCTATGGTAAGTCCCAATGTAGAGGCCGGGATAGATATACAGGTGTGGCATCCTAACATCGAACGTATACAACATAAATTTCTGACGGATAAGGAACTTATACTCACCAGGAACAACCCTAAGCTAATCACACTTGCCTGGTGTGCTAAAGAAGCTGCCTACAAATGGCAAGGGCGTCGTGGTGTTGAGTTTGTTGACCATTTAGTGATGCAAAAGCTAGAACAACGTGATAGTGAATATAAAATAGATATTTATTGCCCTTTGACAATCAATAACCTAACATGTAATCTGGTAGGTATAATTGAGCCAGATTTTGCACTTTCTATTGTCAGGCATGAACATATTCTTCATCCATATTGATTATTTATAATATTGAATATTCTCCTCTTTTTTGTAAGAAAATTGATTGTTTTTCCCAGAAAATGTTACTTTTGCAAAAATCTTAATTCATGTCATTACGCTATCTCGCACTGCAAGAACTTGCTTCGGAAGAAAAAAAAGTTTCCGGTTACAATGGGAAGAAAATTACTTCCATGTTCAACAGCAATGTCTTCACCGGGCGCACTATGCGCGAGTATCTGAGCGACGAGGCTTATAAAAGCCTTATGGGTTCGGTAAAATCCGGTTCGAAGATCGATCGTAGAATGGCAGACCAGATCGCAGCCGGTATGAAGGCATGGTCTGAAGAAAGAGGTGTTACTCACTTTACGCATTGGTTCCAACCACTTACAGGTACCACTGCCGAGAAGCACGACTCTTTTTTTACCATTAAAAGCGATGGTACTGCTATTGAACTCTTCGACGGCGATGCGTTAATACAACAGGAGCCCGATGCATCCAGCTTTCCTAACGGAGGCATCCGTGCTACTTTCGAAGCACGTGGCTATACCGCATGGGATCCATCTTCTCCTGCTTTCATTATGGAAAGCGGCCATGGTAAAACACTTTGTATACCTACTATATTCATTGCATACAATGGCGAATCGCTCGATCATAAAGCCCCGCTATTGAAATCTATATCTGCACTGGATAAAGCTGCAGTCGATGTATGTAACTATTTTGATAAAAATGTTACTAAAGTTACTGCCACACTGGGCTGGGAACAAGAATATTTTGTTATTGACGAAACACTTGCTAATGCCCGCCCCGACCTGGTAATGTGCGGACGCACGTTGGTAGGCCACGCGCCCGCAAAAGGCCAGCAATTGGAAGATCATTATTTCGGTTCTATACCTGAGCGCGTGTATGCCTTCATGCAAGATTTCGAACAAGAATCGTACAAGCTGGGTATCCCTTTGCGTACCCGTCACAACGAGGTAGCTCCTGGCCAGTTTGAATGCGCTCCTATTTTTGAAGAAGTGAACATAGCAGTTGACCACAACTCGCTGCTGATGGATGTAATGGCTAAAGTTGCAAAGCGCCACAAACTGAAAGTACTGTTGCACGAAAAACCATTTGCCGGTGTAAACGGTAGCGGTAAACATAATAACTGGAGCCTGGCTACCGATACAGGAGTTAACCTGTTGGCACCGGGTAAAACCCCGCGTACCAACCTGATGTTCCTGACGTTCTTCGTGAATGCAATAAAAGCAGTACATGACCATGCCGACCTGATGCGTGCAGCTATCGCCTCTGCAAATAACGATCATCGCTTGGGTGCTAATGAAGCTCCTCCTGCTATAATATCAGTATACATTGGTAAGTACCTTACTGAAGTATTGAATGAAATTGAAACAAGGGTAAAAGATAAATTCAGCGAGCAGGATGAGGTGATCTTAAAACTGGATATCCATAAGCAAATACCTGAGCTGCTAATGGACAATACCGATCGTAATCGTACAAGTCCTTTTGCTTTCACAGGTAATAAATTCGAATTCCGCGCGGTAGGTTCTACTGCCAACTGCGGTAGCCCAATGATGGTGTTGAACACAATTATGGCTGCCACACTGAAAGGATTTAAAAAAGAAGTAGATGCGCTGATAGAAAAGGGAGAGAAAAAGGAGATTGCCATTATGCACGTGTTGCGCGATTATATTGCACAATCGAAGAAAATACGTTTTGAAGGAGATAATTATAGCGAGGAATGGGCAGAAGAAGCTAAGAAACGTGGCCTGAACAATTTTAAAACTACGCCTGAAGCGCTGGATGCTTTTGTAACAGATAGTGCAAAGAACTTGTTTTTCAATAATGGCATCTTCTCTAAGCGTGAGCTGGAAGCCCGCCACGAAATAATGCTGGAAGAATATGTGAAGAAGGTGCAGATTGAGGCGCGTATATTGGGGTATATATGTACCAATCATATTTTGCCGGCTGCAATTAATTATCAAAACACCCTGATAGAGAACGTACGTGGCTTGAAAGAGATAGGACTTGGCGAGAACAGCTATAAAGCGCAAAAGAATTTGATTGAAGTGATGAGCAGGCATATACAAGAGATCAACGACAATGTTGAAGCAATGATAGAAGCCCGCAAGCAAGCCAACAATATTGAAGATATGCACAAACGTGCCGATGCTTATTGCAATAAGGTGAAAATGTATTTTGAAAAGATACGTTACAACGCGGATAAGCTGGAGCTAATAGTGGATGATAAACAATGGCCACTGCCCAAATATCGCGAACTTCTATATTTACGCTAATACTAATCACACAAACAGCCGCTTAACAAGCGGCTGTTTTTTATCATGTTTTTTTAAGAGGACAATAATTAGAGAGGGTCTAATATTTTTTACCACACGTTTACTAAAACGGATAGCCGGCAATTCTACCAACAGAATAGATAATGGAGTGCAAAATACCATTATTTCTATTTGGGGCTAATTATAGACAGAAAGGTAAAAGAAGCTACCAGCTTACGTGAATCGTAGCTTGAGGGGTTAAGTCACCCCAAAATACCAATCCGCCTTCGTGTTCTTTAAACATTGGTTTAACACCATTCCATAGCAAGTTGCTGTGTGTAGTATCATAGATGATAAAACTAATGCCTCGCATATGTGTATTACTGCAATTTTTCAATATCATCGTGTTTCTATTTGCATTGTAAGTTATTTCCAGCTGTTGTAATTCCAGCATATAGGGAGTAAACTCACCCATTGTAGGATTCCATATTCTGCCATTTTTTACTTCGTTACTAAGTTCATCTAAAAACGAAATCCAGTTACTATTTAGCTGCTTGGTTTTAGTATCAAATACACCATTTAAATAACCCAGTGTATTGAGCAAATAAGTATGGCCGATATGCAGTCCTTTTTGTTCTATGAGTTTTTGAAGTGCATCAGGGGTATATACATCTTGTGTATGTACTACCTCTTGTGAGGCGAATAATAACATATCCGCCTTTTGCTGGTAAAATGGTTGTCTGGTTTCAGTGTACAGCACTGGTGCAAATCGCCCTAACTCTTCTGCAGTGTATGGCAGCTTTTGTGCCGATGAATATTTGAAGATATTGCTAATATCCTTTAGCAATCCCGTAAGGCTTTTTGAGCTAACAGTATTTTTTCTTACAGCGCTCATTAGCTTTATAAAAATTGGTTTCCCACCACTTAACTGTGCTTTGTGTTCCAGGATACTTTTCAGGTAATGTGCAGCAGCCATCCACTTACCCCTAAAAATATTTTTGCCAATCTCTCTAAGCCTAGGCCGTGTGCTGTTGAAAATATTCAGTGTTTGGTTAGCATCTATAGGAGCATCGTAGTAAGACCATAG
>JAEZIL010000257.1 GCA_023436685.1 Bacteroidota bacterium
CTACAGGGTTTTCCATTCCTTTAAACACGTCGTCAGTTTTTGCCACCCAGGAAATACGTGGTGCTATATTTGTCAATGTAGCGGCACAGATATCAGTGCCTGTAGCCACCCTAAGGTTTTGCTTCTTTGTAGTTGCTTTGTTACTACCTGCACACGACGCTAACAGTAACGGTATACTTAAATAAAATCCAAGCTTATAGTACATGCTGTAAAAATCAATATATCAATAGCATGTAAATTACTAAATGACCGGCTTAAAAACCTCAAGTCATACTTCTGGCCATCTAAACATTAACTAAAAGAAATATTACTTGTTGAGCCTACGCACTCCCAGGCGTAGGGAATTTAAAACAAGTACAACGTCGCTCAATGCCATGATACCTGCACCAAATGTGGGTTTCAGATAGCCGGCTGCAGCTACGGGTATAGCTATGATATTATATATAAATGCCCAAAAAAGATTCTGCTTAATTGTTTGCTCTGTATAAATCCCCAGTCTTATTACTCTAGGCAGGGCAGAAAGTTGATTATTGGACAAAATAACCTGTGCCGATTGTATTGCTATCTGAGTAGATTCACTTAACGATATTCCTACTGTAGCACGTGCAAGGGCAGGTGCATCATTAATACCATCGCCTACCATAGCAGTAGGGGTTGTTTTCAGCCATTCATCCAGCTTATTGTTCTTCTGTTCGGGTGTTTGTTCACAATACACTTCCTCTATTCCAAGTTCTTGAGCTACATGTTCACACTTCTCTTTTTTATCACCGCTAAGCAATATTGTTTTGTATCCCATCGCTTTCAGGTCCTCTATGCACTGCTTAGCATCGGGCCTTAGTGTATCGCTTACACGCAATGCGCCTGCATATTCACTATTCTTATACAAATACAAATCGTATCCCTTAGGAGCATTACCGTTTTGCAACCATGTTTCCGATCCCAGCTGCCATATATTACCTTCTGCATCTTTACCCTGCATGCCTTTGCCTTTTATTTCATCAACTATAGAAAAGATATAGGGCTCTGCCCCACCACTCCATTGTTTGGCTACAGATTTGGCTATCGGGTGTGATGAATATTGCTCCAGCGATACAACAACGGACTTGAACAGAGCATCATTAACACTACAAATTACATACTCAGAAATTTCAAGTTTCCCTGTTGTTAGCGTACCTGTCTTATCAAATACAACTTGTTTTACTTTCTTCATCCGCTCCAGCGTATCTCCACCTTTTATCAGCATACCATTTCGCGCTGCACGCCCCAGGCCAACAGCTATAGCGGCAGGTGTAGCTAACCCCATAGCACACGGACAAGAAATAACCATTACAGCTATACTACGCATCATAGCCTCAGCAAAACCAAGCTCCAGCACAAAATAGCTTACAAACAACGTAAGTAAGGCTATTCCTAATACAGCCGGCACAAATATGGCACTTATTTTATCGGCCAGCTTTTGCAGTGGGGGCTTACTACCCTGCGCCTCGCGCACCATGCGAATTATACTGGATAGTACTGATGCATTGCCCACATTAGTAGCCCTTAGCTTAAAATTACCTTCTAAAAGCAATGTTCCGCCTATTACTTCCTCACCTGCCTTTTTGCTTACCGGCAAACTTTCACCGGTTATCATATGCTCGTCAATCTGCCCGCCGCCAGAAAGTATTTCGCCATCCACAGGTATACTGTCGCCATGGCTTACCAATACAATATCTCCCGCACGTACATACTCGCTTTCCACTTCTATAATACTTTCTTTGCCCAGGCTGTCTGCCATCACTATTCTTGCCTTGCGTGGCTGAAGTTTTACCAGTGCATCTATAGCAACGGTGGTAGATTTCACAGTCTTATGCTCCAGCCAGTTACCCAGCATTACTAACGTTATAATAGACGCTGCCGTTTCAAAAAATAAATAGTCATGTGCTTGCGCTGTAAAGAATAACAGGCCTATAAGCGAATATATGTATGCTGCCGAAGCACCCAATATTATCAGCACATCCATATTGGGCAACTTGTGCTTTAGCGAGCGAACAGCACTACCCATAAAAACATACAAACCGATTGCATATACAGGTGTAGCAAGTGCAAACTGCACCCATGGCATATGCAATACATGCCAGTTGCTAAACATGTGCGCCAGCAATGGCAATGTGAGTACAACGCAAATAATCAATTGCATGGTAC
The DNA here is from genome assembly GCA_023436685.1 of Bacteroidota bacterium. Taxonomy (GTDB): domain Bacteria; phylum Bacteroidota; class Bacteroidia; order Chitinophagales; family Chitinophagaceae; genus Polluticoccus. Next base: position 2,185 of record JAEZIL010000257.1, read on the forward strand.
TGCTATCAGCATGGTCATTGTCATGATGCCCGCCGTGGGCCTGCCCCTCACGTACTACATGGTATCCTATATCGTCAATTGCATCGTATAGCTTATTTACATCGGTATCTTCTTCCGTTGTAAAACTTACTTCTCCCGATGCAGAATTGGCAGATACATGCATAGCACCTTTCTTTTCCAGCAACCTGGATATGGTAAGTGCGCAATTACCACAAGTCATTCCTTCTACAACTGCTGAATGGGCTTTTTGCATGTTATTATTTAGTGTGCCTTACTTTTGCAACATCAATCATTACGATGTCAGCACCTGTTTTACAAATTTCATATACTTTGGCCAATATTCGAAATGCAGCATATCAGTTCTGGCAATATGCGCATCGGTACCGGGTATTAGCTTTCAGCGGCGAAATGGGTGCCGGTAAAACAACTTTCATACATGCTTTGTGCGACGAACTAGGTGTTGATGACGCTGTAAGTAGCCCCACATTCGCGCTTATCAACGAATATCACTTTAATGACAATACAACTGACCGCATCATTTACCACATGGATTGGTACCGCCTGCGAGATTCAGAGGAAGCCATTAACACCGGTATGGAGGATTGCTTATTGCAAAAAGATAACTATTCCTTAATCGAATGGCCTGAAAAAGCAATTGAGATATTACCCCACCCACACCTCTGGATAAATATTGAAACCATTTCGCCAACAGAGCGAGAGATGACCGTCTGGTTAAAATAATAATTTTCCCATATTCATAGTTCCTTAGTTATTCTTTTTAAACATCTTATAACTTATTATTTAGACAAGCTGTCGTGATAACTTATTATCTTGCTTTGTGCACTTGTTCGATGCCATATTAAAAGGCCTGCTGCTTGGCTTGTTCATGGCCATATCGGTAGGGCCTACCTTGTTTGCTGTAATTAAATACAGCCTTAACCATAGCTATAAGGCCGGTATTGCGTTTGTATTGGGGGTATCCTTTAGCGATATTCTATATGTTACCATTGCAAACGTAGCTGCCTACTGGCTTGAATTACTAAATGAATATGAACGTACCATTGCCTATGTAGGGGCCGGTATTCTTATTATTGTTGGGTTATCAGGCGTATTTGGCAAATATAAGCCTCAACGCCCGTCTTCTACCAAGATCAGCCTGAGCGGTGCGCATTTATTCCGCATATTTGGCAGCGGTTTTCTTATTAACACTATCAATCCCGGCGTTATCATAACCTGGCTGGCCGCTGTCACTGCCACTGCCAATACTTCTACCATGTACCGCATAGCCCTATTTGGTAGTTGCCTGGGGCTTATATTAGCCATAGATTTTTGTAAAGTTTTCCTGGCCGATGCTATACGCCGCAGGCTTACCATCAGGCGCATATTGTATCTCCACCGTTTTTCGGGGGCGTGTATACTATTTATTGGTGTGGCCCTGCTTATAAGCACCGCTTTGAATATCCAGTTTAAGAAGGACGAAAAGCAATCTGCCCATTACCAAATTCAATGGCCAAGCAAGCAAAACTTAGCAAAGTCTTAGTATCTTTGCCGCCTCATGTCAGACGCTATACGTCACGAATGCGGGCTCGCTTACATACGCCTGCTGAAGCCATTAACATATTACCACCGCAAATACGGTACTGCCTTTTACGGCCTTAACAAGTTATACCTGCTTATGGAAAAGCAGCACAACCGTGGGCAGGACGGCGCAGGTATCGTATCCTTAAAACTGAATGTAGAACCCGGGCATCAATTCATGCACCGGTTACGCATCAGTGGCGGACAGGCAATAGCTCAAATATTCCAGAATGTACAACAGGAAGTAAGCGACCTGGAGAAAATGTATCCCGATATACGCAAGCACCCAGGCCTTATGAAAGGTTACCTGCGTTTTATGGGCGAAGCCTACATAGGCCACCTGCGCTATGGCACACAGGGCCGCAACAATGTTGAGTTCTGTCACCCTTTCCACAGGGCCGATATTAACCCGACGCGCAACCTGGCAATGGCGGGCAACTTCAACCTGGTAAATACCGACGAGTTGTTTAAAATGCTGGATGCACACCCAACAACCACCATTCGCGAAAGCGACCTGGGGGCTATGATAGAAACAGTGCACTACTATCTGCGGCTTGCCGATGAAACCGACCCTGAAAACCTGAACCTGGAAGGTGTACTGAAACAATCTGCGTCCCATTTTGATGGTGGTTATGTATGTAGCGGGCTAATAGGCAACGGCGATAGCTTTGTATTGCGCGATGCTAATGGTATAAGGCCTGCTTACTTCTACCAGGATGATGAGATAGTAGTTGCTGCCTCAGAAAGGCCTGCTATAATGACGGCCTTCAATGTACCACAAGAAAAAGTACAGGAATTACAACCCGGCCATGCAATCATTGTAAAGGGAGACGGCACTTTCAGCAATCCTCAAATATTGCCTGAGAAAGAAAAAACTGCGTGTAGCTTTGAGCGTATATACTTTAGCCGGGGCAGCGATGCCGATATTTACAGGGAGCGTATGCAACTGGGCCGAAACCTGGCACCTAAAGTGCTGGAGGCCCTTGATAACAAACTGAAACACGCAATCGTTTCCTTTATACCCAACACTGCTGAAATAGCATTCTATGGGCTGATAAAAGGACTTGAGGACTTCCTGAATGAAATAAAACTGCAACGTATCCTCACCAAAAATCTTAACGAGGAGGAAATGCGCACACTCATCAACCGTAAGGTGCGTATTGAGAAAATAGCCATAAAAGATGTGAAGATGCGCACCTTCATTACCGAAGATG
>JAEZIL010000279.1 GCA_023436685.1 Bacteroidota bacterium
CCCCTATACACCGGCTCGATATTGGTTTTGATTTTATTAAACAAAAACCAAAATCTGAGCGTACATGGTCGGTAGGCCTGTTTAATGCTTATGGAAGGAGAAATATTCTTTATGTCAATATAATACCGGTAGCCTCGTCAGGACAATTTCAGTTGAGTGGCCAATCTATTTTTATGTATATCCCTTATCTGAGTTACCGTTTAAAATTCTAATACCTTGACCTTACATTATACCTACCTTCTGTTTCTTCTAGCCTTGCTTACATCTTGTAGCAAAAACCTGCCTCTACCGGCGGTGGAGACCAAAAATGAAATAGTGATACTAGGAGAACTGGTTGCCGGTGAAGCACCATACATAAGGGCCGGGCAAACAATGGGTATTGGTTCAAACGGAAATCAAAACCTTCAGTTGGTTAAAGACATAACTATTAAACTACAACTACAAGGTAATGAAATACAACTGACAGGAACAGAAGACTCTTTATCGGCGTCTTTACACACTATACCTTACACTGGCAATACTGTTATTCAACCCGAGCACATATATACACTTACGGCACAACAAACTAGTTTAGGTACTGCCACAGCAAATGTTATTATACCACGCCCTTTTGGTGCAAGGATCCTTAGTATTACTCCCACCCGATATGCAAACGAAGAAGTGATAAAATTCGCCATACAAATTGATGACCCGGCCGGCGAAGACCTTTATGCTATTGAGTGCGTAAAACAGCAGATAGAAGTGAAGGGCAGCTTTTTATTTAAAGGCAAGTGGCTGGATATTCCTACAAACATCATCCTGTATGATAGCCTTAAAAAAAACACTGAATCTTTAGACATAAGATACGACACAGTATTTTACAATGTCTTCAACAGGCAATTTTTATATACAAATGATATCAATACTGATAATCTGCAAGAGAATACTACAACCAGTGCTTACCGTCGGGCATTATTGAAGGATATAAGCTTTGATGGGAGCGCTTATACTACAGAAGTATATGTTCGTAAAAACGATATAGCATCTTCTATTATTAATGGCCGCTATGTACTCATGATAAAATCAGTCTCAAAAGATTATTATCAGTACCTCAGCCAATACGAAGGCATAGCCGGCTACAGCTATAGTTCATCAGATATACCTGCTACATTGAAAGGTAATATTAAAAATGGGGTAGGTATTGTAGGTGGCGTATACAAGAAAGAATTCGCTTACGTAGCGGATAATATTTATCCTTACTGATAAAATGTTTGATGGCAAGGCTTTTTAGAGTTGTTAGCCATGTTGACGTTGTTTCCTGAGGAGCCGATTTTACCGGAGGGATTCTCCTATTATCCTGATTTCCTGACTGAGGAAGAAGAGTTACTGTTAATTGACGCCATAACTACAGTTGAGCTGCATACCCTGATATTTCAAGGCTTTACTGCAAAAAGAAAAGTGAAAAGCTTTGGATATGATTATAACTTTGATAAACGACAAATATCCGAAGGAGAAGCAGTACCCACCTCATTTAGTTTTCTCCTGCAGAAAGTTGCCTCTCATCTGCAAGTACCAACGGACAGATTAGCCGAAGTATTAGTTACAGAATATCCCGTTGGTTCTGTTATCAATTGGCATCGCGACGCACCGCCTTTTGATGTTATTGTAGGCATATCATTGTTAAGTAGTTGCAAGTTCCGTTTTAGGCCATACAATAAATTGGAGCGAGAGAAGGGTTCAATTCTCTCACTAAATGTTGCACCTCGTTCTCTTTATATATTGCAGGGTAATGCCAGAAGTGATTGGGAACATAGTATCGCTCCTGTAAAAGAACTGCGGTATTCAATTACTTTGAGAACACTAAGAAATATTAATTAGCCCTTCAAATCATAACGTTATAATCATTCCGTCGTAGGCAGTAATTGGTTCTACTTCGTTTATATGTTCTAGCATTTCATCATCAAAATGTGTGAGTAGTAATTTTTTACAATTGATTTCAGGCAAGTGCTGTACCAAAGTTTTATAGTTAATATGCCCGCTAAACGATTTTTTGTAAAAAGTACATTCACAAATTGCTACATCGGCATTATGTAAAATTTCGGGAATTATATCTGTCCATTGTGTGTCTCCTGTATATGCTATAGTCTTGCCACTCAACTCTAGCCTTAGGCCGTGCGGTTGTGTAGCTTTACTATGACTTACAGGAAAGGATTCGATGGTAACTCCATCGTGCGACAACTTTTGATGCCCGTCAAATTCAATAAAATCGATATCCAGCTTATGTAAAACAGATGTTCCGGGGTAAAAGAGATTGATGGCCTCGCTTATCTTCTTTCTGCCATCCGGGGGCGATACTATAGTTAGCTTCTTTTTATGGCCCGACCGCAACATATCGAGCAATACAAAAGGAATTCCGGCAAAATGATCGCCATGAAAATGTGTTATTACAATGAAGTCTATATCACGGCTTGGCAGCTCCCACTTTTTCATGCTATATAAAGCAGTAGCACCACAGTCAAGTAATATTTGCTTGTCAACACTCTTAATATGAAAGCAAGTATTACCCCTTGCGCCTGATGAAAAGGCATCGCTACACCCCAATATCGTTACGCACACATCGTCCATACATCATAAAACAAAATAATAATGCCATATACCATAAAAAAGCGCTGCTCATAGCAACGCTTTTTTATGTCATAACACAGCAATTAAAAACTATACATGTTTATCAGACCCACTAAAGCCTATGGACAGATATTCATCTATATACTCTATGCTAACGCTATGAATATTTCTTTTCAGTTCTTCATAATATGATGCACCTATTTGTTCAGCCAATAGAAGTTCGGCTTTGTCGTTGAGGTTCTTTTTTAACACCTTAAGATGTTTATTGAAGAACTTCAGCCTTTCCAGTTTACTATGTAATAAAGAGTTGTTGTTATATGCCTTCAAATGTCCACTATGTTCATCAAGAACTTGACGGGCATATTCCCTAAAATGGGAAATAGTCAGTTCAATGCTCATACGCAATTATTTTAATGATCAATACGAACTGTCTATCTGTATAGCAGTTCAATAAAAAATTAAAACAATAGCCTGGGTGGCCCTCTTAGCTTTTTAAATGATTTATATTCTCCGTGCAGGAAGAAGGAAACAGGGAGTAGAACTTTCTCAAGATAGCTAAATACAGCTTTTCTATAGTAGACAGCGAAATCAATATGAAACTGTATTTCACTTGCTTTATATCTTACCCTAAGCTTGGTTTTGCCCAGCTTATGAGCCGACTTAACTACATGCTGCTTTTTTTTATCAATTACATGATACCCTGTTACGAACTTAACAGGCTCATGTAAAATCGCATTTATCTTATCGGAAAAAAAATACGCGACAACACAAAAAAAGACAATCGATATGTAGGCTTTTCCTATTTTCAATGCGCGCAAACAATATTAAGGTGACGAAGTTATTAAATCTGCAGAAATAGCTTCATTAAAATTCAGTGGCAAAATAATTGTAAACGTAGCACCTTCATTAGGTATAGATGAAGCGTATATGTATCCCTGGTGTTTCTCAACTATCTTTTTACAGATAGATAATCCTATGCCGGTTCCTTCAAACTGCTCAAAAGTGTGCAAGCGTTTAAAAACAGAAAAAATTTGTGAAGCATATTTTTCTTCAAAACCAATACCGTTATCTTTTACAGCTATTTTATAAAAATCTTCTTCATACTGGTCATAGCTCATACCATCTATGTACATACCTTTCAATTGTTCAGCCTCTATCGAGATTACCGGGTTAACACCAGGCCTGCTAAACTTTAAAGCATTACCCAGCAGGTTTTGGAACAATTGCTGAAACTGAACCGGTATAACTTTAAGTTTAGGCAGCTTATTATAGTTTATAGTAGCATTCTTTTGCTGAATAAACATCTCAAGATCTGATAATACCGAAGCAACAATTTCATTTAGATCGGTTTCTACATAGCCCTCTTGCTCCATAGTAGTTCTGGAAAAATCTAGCAAGTTCTTAATTAAGGCCTGCATTCTGCCTGAGGCCCTAACCATTCTTTCTAAATGATCTATAGCATCTGCGTCTAATCTAGAACTGTATTTATCCTTTAATCGGTTACCGAACATGATGATCTTGCGAAGGGGCTCCTGAAGATCGTGCGATGCAATAAAGGCATACCGCTCTAGTTCGCCATTGGTAGTCTTCAATTGAAGTATCTTCTCGGTTAATTGCCTGTTAAGCACATTGATCTTTTGTTCTGATATCTTCCGTTCCTCAACTTCTCTTTCTAATCTTTTGTTTGCTATTCGCAGCTTCTTCTCCTGCACTACAAGTGCCATATTTTTTTTATGCAACTCAACAAATACAGCCACCTTCATTCTTAGCAGGTCTGGATTTACAGGTTTATATATGTAATCAACCCCACCCATTTGATACCCTTTAAAAATATTCTCATCACCGTGGTCATTAGCCGTAATAAACAATATAGGAATATGCTTCAACCTATTGCTTTGACTTATCATCTCTGCGGTTTCAAATCCGTTAAGATCGGGCATTTGCACATCCATTAAAATAATAGTAAAGTCCTGGTCTTTAAGCAATATTTTTAATGCTTCCCTGCCCGACCTTGCCTTACGTATTGTATATCCATCCTTGTCAAGTATAGTTTCCAGGGAAAACAAATTGTCTTCCCTGTCATCTACAACAAGAACTTTTATTTCAGGATCGTGAATGATATTTTCTTCCAGCCGGTTACTCATTTTACTATTTGTATAACCAAACACGCATTAATGATAGCAGTTGATCTATTTTTAAAGGTTTTGTGATGTAATCAGAAGCACCGGCTTCAATGCACTTTTCTCTATCGCCTTTCATAGCTTTTGCAGTAACTGCAATAATAGGCAAATTACTGTTTTTGTGTTCCCTGCGTATCTTTTGCGTGGTTTCATAACCATCCATTTCAGGCATCATTATATCCATCAGTATCATATCTATCTTACCATTTTCTGCTAATATATCTATCGCCTCCTGTCCGCTTTCAGCGGTTATGGTATTAATATTATACTTCTCAAATGCAGTAGTTAGTGCAAATAAATTACGTACGTCATCATCTACTACCAGAATATTTTTGCTGGCTAATACATCCTCTTTCAATCGGAGATTCTCAATAATTTTCCTTTTCTCAGGTAAAAGATCCTTATGATTAATATGTAGATGCAATACAGTTTCCTCAAGTAATGATTCAATTGAATTTACATTCTTAAGTAACACCCGGTTAGCATATTGTTTTAGCTGCGCTTTTTCTTTATTAGTAAAATCTTTGGCCGAATATATAATGATGGGCATCATTTGTGTTTTTCGTGCCAGGCTTATTTCCATGATAAAGTTCATTCCGCCCATGTCGGGTAAAGTATAATCGAGAATAACACAATCGTAATCATTATCCGCCATATACTTCAGCGCTTCCTGTCCTGTAGGGGCTATTGTAATATTTATCAACTCATTGTTTTCAAGTATTTTAGCTATCTGCGATGAGTCTATCTCATTATCTTCAACGATAAGCAGATTTTTAGGCACGCGGGATTTAAAGCGGTTAATATCACTAAACAAATTGCTAAGCGCTTCTGTTTTCAATGGTTTAAGATGGAAACTACGTGCACCGCGCTTCATAGCTAATACCCTGTTTTCTTCGCCAGATATTATATGAACGGGAATGTGCCTGAAGTTCATATCATTTTTGAACAGATCTAATATTTTCCATCCACTACCGTCAGGCAATTTTACATCCAGCGTTACAGCACTAGGCATATATTTATTTATAAGCTCAAACACTTCGCTGAAGCTGGTAGCTATTACAACCTTGAGATTCATTTCATGTGCCTTATCGGTCATTATTTTGGCAAAGCGTAAATCATCTTCAACTATCAGTACTACTTTATCATTCTTGGTTATATTGTTCCTGTCATCTGAAGCCTCATTGATGATCTCGTTCACAGCTTCCATATCTCGCTCAGGTATCTTTACAGCTCCATTAGTTTTTACCGGTTTATCTTCATGCTTATGAACAATAGTATATCCGCTTACCAGAGAACTTTGTTTTTCCGGCTTTACCATCATGGGGTTATAGTCGATAGGTAAATAAAGCGTGAAGGTACTGCCGATACCAGCTTCGCTTGTCAATTCAATAGAACCTCCCAACAACTCTGCCAAGCCCCGGCTAATGGATAGACCCAGCCCTGTTCCACCGTATTTCCTGCTGGTAGAACCTTCAGCCTGTTGAAAGGCTTCAAATATGATACCTTGTTTATCTTTAGAGATACCAATGCCGGTATCGGTAATTTCAAAGGCAACCACTTGCCTTGCTTTATCAAGGTTAGGGTTATCATTCTTCCATGTCTTATTGGCTTCGTATATCTTAAGCTTCACCTCTCCTTTTTCAGTAAACTTAAAGGCATTGGACAATAGATTTTTAAGTATCTGGTTCAGGCGCTGAGTATCGGTTTCCATCACATCAGGCAGGCTACTATCCATCTCTATGCTAAACTTGAGATTCTTGCTTTCTGACACATGCTTAAATGTCGTTTCAACAAAAGATGTTATCTCGTTGAAGCGAACATTAATAAAGTCTGCAGTAATGTAACCTGACTCAATTTTCGACAGATCGAGAATATCATTGATCAACTGTATCAGATCATCTCCGCAGTTATGTATAGTACGCGCATAACGTACTTGTTTTTCAGTAAGATTACCATCGTTGTTCTCAAACAGCTCTTGCGCTAATATCAGCAGCGAATTTAGTGGTGTCCTCAACTCGTGCGACATGTTTGCCAAAAACTCAGACTTATACTTTGAAGTAAGCTGAAGCTGTTCGGCTTTTTCTTCAAGCGATTTCCTGGCTTCTTCAACCTCCTTATTTTTATTTTCTACTTCTTCTTTTTGCTTTACAAGCAGGTGGGCTTTCTCCTGAAGCTCATCGTTTGTTATCCTTAGTTCATCTGTAAGAGATTGAGATTGCTCTAGCAGATGTTCTGTTCTGGAGTTTGTTTCTATCGTATTTAGTACAATACCTATACTTTCTGTTAACTGGCTAAGGAAATCAAAGTGTGTTTCGTTAAATACTTCAAAAGAGGCAAGTTCAATTACGGCCTTTATCTCTTTCTCAAACAACACAGGCAATACTATTAGATTTACAGGAGCGGCACCACCCAAACCTGAGCTTATCTTTATATAATCGCCGGGAACATTATTAAGTACAATACGTTCTTTTTCAACAGCGCATTGTCCTATGAGCCCTTCACCCAGCTTAAAGTTCTTCTTAGCATTCACCACCTCTTCGTCATATGCATAGGCCGAGAAAAGCTTCAGAATATCCTGGCTTGTTTCTTCTTCCTGTTCCAGAATATAGAACATACCCACCTGAGCATTTACCACCTGAGCCAATTCGGACAATATCCTCTTCGTTACAGTATTCAGATCTTTTTGTCCTTGCAGCATTTGTGTAAACTTCGCCAGGTTTGATTTCAGCCAGTCTTGCTCCTGGTTTCTTAATGTCGTTTCCTTCAGGTTGGCAATCATCTGGTTGATGGTATCTTTCAATGCTTCCACCTCGCCCTTAGCATCTACACGTATCATTCGTGTAAGGTCACCTTTTGTTACGGCGGATGCTACTTCAGATATTGCACGCACCTGCGTAGTAAGGTTTTCTGCCAGCTGGTTTACGTTCTCCGTAAGGTTTTTCCATATACCTGATGTACCCGGCACGTGTGCCTGACCACCCAAACGGCCTTCTACGCCCACCTCGCGTGCCACTGTTGTTACCTGATCTGCAAATACGGCAAGCGTGTCAATCATTTCGTTGATCGTGTCCGTAAGCTGTGCTACTTCCCCGCGCGAACTGATAGACAGCTTTTGTTTCAGGTTACCGGTAGCAACTGATGTTACTACCTTGGCTATACCACGTACCTGTGAGGTAAGGTTGGAGGCCATCATATTTACTGAGTCGGTAAGATCTTTCCATGTACCCCCCACACCTTTTACCTCGGCCTGGCCACCCAGCTTACCTTCCGTACCAACTTCACGCGCCACACGCGTTACCTCATAAGCAAAGGAGTTAAGCTGGTCCACCATCGTATTAATGGTATTCTTCAGATCGAATATTTCACCCTTTACATCAATTGTTACTTTCTTCGACAAGTCGCCACTGGCCACCGCTTTTGTAACCTCGGCAATATTACGCACCTGTGAGGTAAGGTTCCCTGTCATATGGTTAACCGAATCGGTAAGATCTTTCCACGTACCCGCTACACCCGGCACGAAGGCCTGGCCTCCCAGCTTTCCATCAGTACCTACCTCCCTGGCCACACGCGTCACCTCCGATGCAAAGGCCCGCAACTGATCCACCATTGTGTTAAGTGTTTCTTTCAGCTGTAATATCTCGCCACGTACGTCTACCGTTATCTTGCGTGACATATCGCCATTAGCCACAGCAATAGCCACATCTGCAATGTTACGTACCTGGTCGGTAAGATTACCGGCCATCTGGTTCACCGAGTCAGTAAGGTCTTTCCAGGTACCACCTACACCCGGTACATGTGCCTGTCCACCCAGTTTACCTTCGGTACCTACCTCGCGGGCCACACGAGTCACCTCTGATGCGAAGGCACGTAACTGTTCCACCATGGTATTGATGGTATTCTTCAGTTCCAGTATTTCGCCTTTAACATCTACTTCAATTTTACGCGACAGGTCGCCATTAGCTACAGCTGTGGTTACTTCTGCGATGTTACGTACCTGAGCCGTCAGGTTCGATGCCATTTTATTTACAGAATCAGTAAGGTCTTTCCAGGTACCATCTACCCCAGGCACATCGGCTTGTCCACCCAGCTTACCTTCAGAACCAACCTCCCGTGCCACACGGGTTACTTCAGAACCAAATGAGTTCAGCTGATCCACCATTGTATTTATGGTATTCTTTAACTCAAGTATCTCTCCCTTTACGTCCACGGTTATCTTACGCGAAAGGTCACCTTTAGCCACAGCTGTAGTTACCTCGGCAATGTTACGCACCTGTGCTGTAAGGTTCGATGCCATTTGGTTTACTGAATCGGTAAGATCACTCCATGTGCCACCCACTCCCTGTACTTTTGCCTGTCCACCCAGCTTACCTTCTGTACCTACTTCCAGCGCCACACGCGTTACTTCCGATGCGAATGAGTTCAGTTGATCCACCATCGTATTGATCGTCTTCTTCAGATCCAATATCTCGCCTTCTACATCCACCGTAATCTTCTTGGAAAGGTCACCGTTGGCTACTGCCGTGGTTACCTCGGCAATGTTACGCACCTGTGCTGTGAGGTTTGACGCCATCTGGTTCACCGAGTCGGTTAAATCTTTCCATACACCACCAATGCCTTTTACTTTTGCCTGGCCACCCAGCTTACCTTCCGTACCTACCTCAAGTGCAACACGCGTCACCTCTGAGCCAAATGAGTTCAGCTGGTCCACCATCGTATTAATGGTGTTTTTTAGTTCCAATATCTCTCCCTGAACGTCCACTGTAATTTTCTTGGAAAGGTCTCCATTAGCCACAGCGGTTGTTACCTCGGCAATGTTACGTACCTGGGCTGTCAGGTTTGAGGCCATCTGGTTCACCGAATAGGTAAGATCTTTCCATACACCACCTACACCTTTTACAGTTGCCTGACCGCCCAGCTTGCCTTCAGAGCCAACCTCACGTGCCACACGTGTTACTTCCGAACCAAATGAATTAAGTTGGTCCACCATAGTATTGATGGTATTCTTTAGTTCAAGAATTTCCCCCTGTACATCCACTGTGATTTTCTTGGAAAGGTCACCATTAGCTACAGCTGTAGTTACCTCGGCAATGTTACGTACCTGGCCAGTAAGGTTACCGGCCATCTGGTTTACCGAGTCAGTAAGATCTTTCCATACACCACCTATACCCTCCACCGTTGCCTGACCACCCAACTTGCCTTCAGAGCCAACCTCACGTGCCACACGCGTTACTTCCGAACCAAATGAATTAAGTTGGTCTACCATCGTATTGATGGTATCTTTTAGTTCTAGTATCTCGCCCTTTACATCCACCGTAATTTTACGTGAAAGGTCTCCACGCGCTACTGCTGTAGTTACTTCCGCAATATTCCGCACCTGAGCTGTGAGATTACTACCCATCTGATTTACTGAATCCGTAAGGTCTTTCCATACCCCGCCTATGCCCTTAACCGTAGCCTGACCACCCAGCTTACCTTCAGAACCCACCTCGCGGGCCACACGTGTTACCTCGGCAGAAAATGAGTTCAACTGATCCACCATGGTATTAATCGTATTCTTCAGCTCTGATATTTCGCCTTTTACATCCACAGTAATTTTACGTGAAAGGTCTCCCCGTGCAACTGCCGTGGTCACCTCAGCAATATTCCGTACCTGGCCAGTAAGGTTTGATGCCATCTGGTTAACGGAATCTGTCAGATCTTTCCAGGTGCCCGCAACCCCTTTTACCTGGGCTTGGCCGCCCAGCTTACCTTCAGTGCCTACCTCCAGCGCCACGCGGGTTACCTCCGAAGAGAAAGAGTTGAGCTGATCTACCATGGTATTGATCGTATTCTTCAGCTCCAGTATCTCTCCTTTTACATCCACAGTTATCTTTTTCGAAAGGTCGCCTTTTGCCACAGCCGTGGTCACTTCCGCAATATTCCGTACCTGCCCTGTAAGGTTCCCGGCCATTAAGTTTACCGAATCAGTCAGATCTTTCCATACACCACCTACACCTTCTACAGTAGCCTGGCCTCCCAGTTTACCTTCCGAACCTACCTCGCGGGCTACACGGGTAACCTCCATAGAAAACAGGTTTAGCTGTTTTACCATGTCGTTTACTTCTTTGGCAATCCGGGAGAATTCGCCCTGAAGCAGATGATCGCCAATAGTAGTAGGCATCTGTTGCGACAAATTACCCTTGGCAACAGCACTTATAACACCTGCAATTTCTATTGTAGGATGTACCAGATCGGATATTAACATATTAAGCGACCCAACACTGCTGCTCCACGATCCTTTAGCCGCCGGCACATCGATACGATGATTGAGCTTGCCCTGCTTTCCTATAGTTTCACTAGCCTTTGTAAACTCCTCGCTCATTTTTTCATTCAGCGAGATAATATCATTCAAAACATCACATATTTTTCCGGGAATGCCAACTTGATCTATAGGCATCCGTACTTGAAAATTACCGTTCTTTACTTCTGTCAATACTTTCAAAAGGTCGAGATACAGTGAATCAGAAGGAGACGTACTTTGTAATACTTCTATCTTCATTCCGGTATCTGTTCTTGCTTTCTTTTTTCGGGACTTGACTGGTTGTGCAACCATTTCCTCACCTGCAAGGTTGACAGTAGACTTATCTAACCCCTCATTATTCGGAGTAGGTTTTTCCATGATATGTATGTGTTTGTGATTAAGGATAAAACAAAATAACGATATCAGCTCCAGCTTTGCAGCTAGCTTATATTCATCATTTCATATAAGCCGAAGGAGAAAATGTATAAATATTATACCAACTTCTTAGGCCCCTTTAGGTTATCATGTTACTGTAAAAAATTGCCAATGAGGGAGTTCTGTACTACAGTAGCCGTAATTTGTAATCAATAAATATCCTTGTATATGTTTACTCCTATAGGCCCTACTTCTTTATCTAACGGTTGCAGGTTCGATCTTTCATATACCAAACAATTGCACAGAGAACTGGAGTCTTCTGCCCTATCTATAAAGTTTGTAATAGAAGGTGAAGAAGTATACAATTTCAATGGGAAAGATCACAAGGTAAAAACACAGCAATTCCTTACAATCAACAATAAGCGTTGTACTGCTATTATTGATAGTGATATTGAGTCTAAAGGGTTTTGCATGGGCATACCCTATCATTTGCTGGATGAGATAATGGCATCGTTAAGTGAGCAGACTCCCAAGGCCAACTTCATAGACTATCTACATGGCGACGACTTCTTTGAACGTGTGACGAATGCAGGTAACAGCAGAATGGGCAGTTACCTGCAGTGCCTGGCTACTACGCTGCAAACCAGCCTGATGGAACATTCGAAGATATATATCGAAGAGCTGTTTCTGCGGGTGGCTGAACATGCAATTGCCGAGCAACTTAACGCATACAAAGAGTTTTCAACCATAGCTGTATCAAAAATTGAGATACAGAAGGATATATATCGCAAACTACTGGAGGCACGCGACTACATGAATGCCCACCTTGCACAAGATGTAAAAATGGAAGATGTAGCCAGCTTAGCCCATATTTCTGAATATTATTTCTATCGTTTGTTTCGCTCAGCTTTCAAAAAGACACCATACCAATACCTTCTGGAACGAAGGTTGGAACAAGCGAAAAAACTATTAAAGAAAGGCATGCCTGTATCTCATATAGCAATAGAAACCGGGTTTAAAGATATCTATTCATTTAGCAAGGCTTTTAAACGCCAAGAGCAGATTTCACCAACACACTATCTGCAAAAGATCCTACTTAGTAAACAATAAGTTTTTGCAAAAACTTTCGCCCATTACTACTACCTAAGTAAACACTATATGTGCCAGGTGCTACATTTAGGTTGACATGGTGAATGCCAGCCGTTATTGTGCCTTCCCAAACCGCTTTACCTGCTATATCGTTTATATAAAGTATTGTTGCTTGTAAACCATTATATTCAATATCAATATAATTGCTGGCCGGATTGGGATATATCTCTATTTCAGTCTTTACTGAAGTTAAAGTGTTCACAGATACCGGAAATAACGTAGCCCGGTGCAAAGGAGATATTATATTGGCTAATAATGTAGCATTGGACACACTGTCCTGATTGGTAAGCACAGATATACATACCCCCGTTACCGAGTCTACAATATTCTCATTTATAAAGCCAATATTAGTACCTCCGTGCCCAAAAACAGTTCTACCATTATAGCGGGGTATACGAAAAAGCCCTAAGCCATATTTTTTAGCTGAAGAAGGAATAATGCCAAACGTCTTCATTTCGCTCAGAGAAGAGCTATTAATGATAGCCCCCGACATCAGCTTGTTCCAGAATTTTACATTGTCCTCTGCTGTAGCCATAATTGCACCTGCACTAGCTGCCAGGCTAAACATTGCATTATGACTATATTGGTAATCTTGAGTAATATCTTCAAGATAAGTTTTGGGGAAATGAATACTCCATACATGTGGAACACTTGTGACTATATTCTCTTCAGGATAAAAAACAGTTTCGACCAGGTTATTAGGTTGAAGGAGCTGGCTGCGCAACACATTGCTTATTGATTGCCCGTACACCTGTTCAATAATAAGCCCGGCTATCAGGTAATTGCTGTTTGAATATTCGTATGCAGTGCCCGGTGCAAAGTTGGGTGCTTCAATAAACTGTAGTGCATCCTCTGCATCCCATACTTTATTAAAATCGTCGTTAATTGTTGTGGTAAAATCAGGATTATTAGTAAAATTATAAATACCGCTTCGATGCGATAGAAGCTGACGTAGCGTTATTTGTCCATTTATATTTGGCAGGTTCTGTATCCAGGTACCTATTGTGTCGTCCAGATCGAGCATGCCATTTTCCTGCATTTTAAGCATAAGTGTGGCTATGTAGGTTTTGGTATTACTGCCAATGCCTAATTGCATTGAAGTTGCGATGGGAACACCTGCATGCGATTGGCCATATGCTCCTTTCCAAATGCCTACGTTAGGTATTAAAACGGCTGCTGACGCACCTTTTATATTGTTTGCTTTACATACGCTATCAAATATTTGCTGTAGCCTTACATCAATTGCAGGTGATATTTGCGCCTGTAATGAGGTTGAAATCAGTAACTGGAGCAGTAGTATGTAAAATTTGTTCATTGTTAAGTGCTATTTTATTTAAAAATAGCGGAGATATCCTTATTTCATTTGTCAATTCCTGCGATTTATACGTAACTCTACACAAGCTGCTTTGGGGTTTTTGTTGTGTTTTGTTGTGTAGAGAATTTAACTACTCATTTTTGTTGTATTGCGTTGTATTTTGTTCATTATTTAATAAAATAAATAAAAACAAAAATACAACTAATAACAAAATAAAGAAACATTATCTATTATAAATCTATTGGCAAAAAGCGCCACAATTGTGGCGCTAAGATGAAAAAGACGTTCAGTTAACGGTAAGTAAGCACTAATTCTCTTTTTTCACTATTCGTATGGCTTTAATCAATTGCTTTTGTTTATTATACAATCTAACCATATATACCCCTTCAGCCACATTGCGAATATCAACCTGTGGTTGGAAGACCGATACAAATACATTTTTACCCGCTGCATTACTTATCTCTATGTAAGCAGCTTCATCGGCCATAATGTTCAGAACGCCCGTAGTAGGATTAGGCCAAACTTCTGCCACCTTATCAATAGATATTTGGTTTGACCATTTAGGACAACCGTTTAGGTTGGTTATGTATAACTTATAGTAACCGTTATGGGCTGCCAGGTAGCAATCATTAATTTCGCCGGTTAGTAATGATCCATTCCAATACCATTGATAATGTTCGGCCAATTGTTTGGTGCACATCATCAGGTTTTCAGTAGCAATTTCAGGATATGGCAGCTCATCTGCATCAAGATATTGTGGTATGGACCGCAGACTACAACCATAATTATTTGTTACTAATAAATCATACAAACCTTTCTCGTAAGCATAATAATAGTAATTATTGCCGTCTGCCATTGCTTCACCATCCTTATGCCACAAATATGTTGCCTGGCTAGGATTAGATGCATTAAGCAAAACGAAAGAATCCTGGCAGATAACAGGGCGGCTATTAATAAATATACCTGCATCGGGTAAGGGATTAACAGTAATGTCCAGCGAATCTGGTGACGAGGTACAGTATTGCGTAGCCACATACAGCTTATATATACCGGGGGCTTTAGCCGTATAAGAGCCTTCTTTAGATATTAGTTCATTATTGTGGAACCATCTGTAACTTACATCCGTTGCAGGCTGTCCTTGTAACAATACGCTATCACCATTGCAAAAAGTAAGTGGGCCATTAGCTTCAATATCAGCAACCGGCATTACCCGCACACCAAGTGTAGCCTCAACACTGGTATCAGCCGGGACACAATAACCACTCACAATACAACGGTATTTATATCCATCTTCAGCAGTAGTAACTGAATTCAAGTTTAACCTGTTTGTATTAGCGCCAGTATACATACAGCCGTTTGTTTTATCAATAAACCCACTGCCCGCGTTTTCCTGCCATTGATAAGTTAATCGAGAGCCTGAAGCGCGGATATTAAAATCAGGGCTTTCTCCTGCACATACCTTCACATCAACCGGTTGCCTGCTTATTACGGGAGGTATGAAGACAGAAAGCATTGCCTCATTTGAAGTATCGGCAGGGGTGCATGCACCTGTTACTACACATCTAAATTTGTCGGCGTGCATATTTGTGGTAACACTTATCACAGTTAATATATTGGTGTTAATACCATTGTAATCCACTGTATTTGTTATATCCATATAGCCGCTTCCTGTATCAATTTGCCATTGATAGCTAAGTATTGAGCCATTGCTAACAATAGCAAACTGGGCAGGGTTTGTAACACAAATAATAGTATCCTCTGGTTGAACTATTATATCTGGCGATGTATAAACGGTTAAAATATATTCTGAAGATGTATCAGCTGGAGTGCAAATACCCGATACTATACACCGGTATTTATAACTATTGAGTGTAGCGGCAGGTGTTGCAATATTCAATGTATTTGTTGTACTGCCTGAGTAGGTTGTATTATCTGATAGATCAGAAAAGCCCGTACCCCCATCCTCTTGCCACTGGTAAGTTATACCCGTGCCTGTAGCTGTTATTGCAAATGCAGCATCTACACCTTCGCAAACAGTTGTGTCCTTTGCCTGCACTGTAATAACCGGCAATGAGTTAACAGTTAACAAGACCTCTGCAGACGTATCATTAGGAGCACAAGTACCACTTACAATACATCTGTAATACAAGCCATTAAAACTCGTATTTACTGCTGATAAATTAAGCGTATTGGTTGTTGCACCGCTATAGGTGACGTTGTTTATAATATCCTGGTAACCCGACCCATCATTTACCTGCCATTGATAGCTTATAGCTGTACCTACTGCTGCCAATTGGAAAGCTGTAATATCTCCATCGCAAATGGTAGAAGATACAGGTTCAACAATAACAGACACCAGCTGATTTACAGTTAATAACACTGGTTGAGCAGTATCGACCGGCGTGAATATACCCGATACAGCACAACTGTAAAGCCATCCGTTCATTGCGTAGCTGGTATTGGTTATTTCAAGCTTAGGCGTAGTAGCACCGCTATATCTTGTATTATCTAATACAGGCAACCACCCACTACCTTCATCAACAAGCCATTGGTAAGTAATGCCCGTGCCTGTAGCAGAAATTTCAAATACTAGGTCTTCACCCTCACAAACTATTGTGTCTCTTGCTTGTGCAATTATATTTGGCCTGGTATTTACCGTCAATAAAGCATCGGCCGATGTATCTGCCGGTGCACACTTACCGGATACTATACATCTGTAAGCATAACCAGTCATCGTTGAGGGAGCACCGGCTATCAATAATGTATCATTTGTTGCACCGGAATAAAGAGTACTATTAGCCACGTCAACATAGCCGCTGCCATCATTTATCTGCCATTGATACTGAACATCAGTTCCAATTGCGCGAATGTTGAAAAAGGTAGTATCCCCTTCACATATAGTAGCATGTAAGGGAGATGCCGATATCACGGGAATAGTATCTACAGACAAACTTACCGCATCAGTAGTGTCATGAGAATTACATATTGCTGAAACTATACACCGGTATTTGTATCCCTGCATTTGTATAGTGGCAACAGGTATTGATAAAGTTTCGGTGTTTGTGCCCGTATATATTGAAGAAGAACCTGGAATATCTGCAAAACCCTGGCCTGCATCTTCCTGCCATTGATAACTGCGCGCGGTACCTTCAGCCATAGTAACAAAGCTGACGGACATTTGATCGCACACTGTGCTATCAACAGGTTGTATCAAAATAGAAGCAAGAGTATCCACAGTAAGCGTTACCGGGTCAGATATCGCATCGGGAAGACATACACCAACTACCACGCACCTGTACCTATTGCCGCTAAGATGTTTTGGAGCTGCGAAAATATTAAGCGAATCACTAGTCGCTCCTGTATATAAAGTGTTATCTACTAAGTTTACAAAGCCATTCCCAGCATCTACTTGCCATTGATAAGTAATACCGGTACCAGCGCCTTTTATAGTAAAATGAGTATTGGCGCCCGCACAAATCCTCTTATCGCTTGCTTGAACAGTAACAGATGGTTTGGTATAAACAGTGAGCATTAAGGTAAGCGCACCTGAAGTAACTGCAGGAGGACAATCGCCGGACACAATGCACTGATACAAATAGCCAGACATTGCAGAAGTTACACCCGTTATATACAGGCTATTAGTATTTGCGCCGCTATATAGGGTATTGTCAACGATATTTATATATCCATTACCATCGTTAACCTGCCACTGATAATGCAAATTGGTACCTGTTGCTGTTACTGTAAATGCAGCATCCCCACCTTCGCATATTTGAGTGGCATGTGGTATAACATTGATAGCAGGTGGTGTACTAACACCAAGAGTTGCAGCAATAGAAGTATCAGCAGGAGCACATACACCTGTAACAATACAACGGTACAAATAACCATGCATTATTGCAGTTGCGGCATTGATATTTAATACAGATGATGTGGTACCTGAATAGGTTGCGTTGTTGTTGATATTCGCAAATCCAGACCCATCATTTAACTGCCATTGGTAAGTAATTGTGGTACCTGTTGCATTAATATAAAAACTTGCACTACTGTATTCACATATAGTACTGTCTGTTGGTTGCATAGTAATATTTGGTAACTCCCTCACTGTAAGCAACGCAACTGAAGATGTATCAGGAGGTGTACATACTCCACTAACAATACACCTATATTGGTATCCGTTCATAGCCATACCGGTACTTGCCACGTTCAAGGTATTGCTATTAGCTCCTGAATATACTGCGCCATCTGCTATATCATGAAATCCAGATCCATTGTTTTCCTGCCATTGATAGGAGATATCAGTTCCCGTAGCTGTTATAGTAAATGTTGTAGCCTGTCCATCGCAAACAGTACTGCCTGATACATCTTGTGTTATTTCCGGCAGATCCAATACATATAACATAGCAACCAGTGTTGTATCGGGCGGATTACAAGCTCCTGATACAATACATCTGTATGCAAAACTATCCATTGCCCGATCGCAATGTGAAATAACTAATGTAGGTGCTGATGTCCCTGTGTATAAGCTTCCGTCTGATATATTGGCAAAACCTGCTCCATTATCTACCTGCCACCTATAAGTTGCACCACTACCAATTGCCGACATGGTGAAGGCAGCACTATTACTATCACAAACAGTGGTATCGGTGGGGTTAGAAACTATATCAGGGAGTTCCCTTACATATAATGTTGCGGGATCAGATGTATCTATTGGGAGACATAATCCACTCACCAGGCAACGGTACCTGTAGCCATCCATTGCCACAGTGCTACTACTTAACCTAAGCGTTCTGGTGGTTGCACCTGAATACAGTGTATTATTAATTATGTTATTAAAGCCATTGCCTGTGTCTTCCTGCCACTGGTAGCCTATGCCTGTACCTACTGCTGATATTCTGAAGGATACGGCAGCTCCATCGCAAACTATACTGTCTTTAGCTTGTGCTGTAATATTTGGGCGAACACGAACCGTTAGCAACACTGTTGCCGATGTATCTTTTGGCAAACAATAGCCCGACACTATACATCTATACTGTAAATTATTCATCCCCGCTGTTGTAGCATTTAGCTTCAACGTATCGCTTGCGGTGCCGTTATAAATTGTATTATCGGTTATATTCACAAATGTGGTTCCGCTTTTTACCTGCCATTGATAGGAAAGATCAGACCCTGTGGCTGCAACTGTGAATGTAGCAGCGTCGCCTTCGCACACAATCGCATTTCCAGGATGATTAGTAATTGCAGGTAATTCTTTAACTGTTAATATTACCAAGTCGGAAGTATCGCCATCGCAGTTACCTTGCACAATACAGCGGTACTCAGTGCTGTCTAAAGGTACCGTTGTTGAAAATACACGCAATGTATTTGTTATAGTTCCGGCATATTGAGCATTATCTGTCAGATCGGTATATCCATTTCCATTTTTCACTTGCCATTGATAAGTAAGTGTGCCACTACCATAAGCCTGTATGGCAAATAAGGCTGTGTCTCCCTCACAAACAACGCTGTTTATGGGCTGTGCCGATATTGTCGGTATCGTATCGACGGTAAGTACCGCGTTAACTGAGGTATCATTGGGCAAACAAGCGCCCGATACTATACACCTGTAAACATAGCCTGTCATGCCCGGTGATGACTGTGTTATTTGTAAGCTATTGGTATTACTGCCCGCATAAAGGCTATTATCCAACAGCGATATAAAGCCACTTCCCGTATCTACCTGCCATTGATAACCAATATTACCCGCTTCAGCATTTAAAGTAAATGCCGATGGCTGATCAGGGCAAACTGAGATGCTGGAAGGCTCGGTTATTACCTTAGGCAGCTTATGTACCACTAATCTGGCATCACTACTTGTGTCTTTAGGCGGACAAAGGCCATTAACAATACACCTGAATATATGACCATTCATAGAGGCCGACGCTGCAGAAATAGATAAAGAATCATCAAACGCCCCGTTATAGGGCCCTGTATTTATTAAATCGCTAAAGCCAAAGCCATAGCTTATCTGCCATTGATAAGTTAGATTGGTGCCTGTAGCATGTATAATAAAGAGTACATCTGTACCC
>JAEZIL010000282.1 GCA_023436685.1 Bacteroidota bacterium
ATATTGCTATGGTTCAAGCGACATGACACTATTTTCCCATACCTGCGCGCGCTCACCGAAAAAATTACATATGAAAAAGAGGTCACAGACCGTATTAATGCTGTGATAGATGACCGCGGTGTGGTACGTGATAATGCCTCGCGCGAATTGATGCAAATACGCATGGAACTTGCCAGCCAAAGGCAAAACCTACGTAAAGTATTTGAAGGTATACTACGTAAGCTAAGCAAACAGGGTTACCTGGCCGATATTTCGGAAGGGTTCCTGAACGGCAGGCGTACTGTGGCGATATTTGCCGAGCATAAACGGATAGTAAAAGGTATACTGCATGGCGAAAGCGATTCGCAACGTACTGTATTCATAGAGCCGGAAGAAACTATTGAACTAAACAACGAGATATTCTCGCTCGAACGCGCCGAAAGCCGCGAGATACACCGTATACTGGCACAGACAACAGCATCGGTATCTGGTTATCAACCACAACTAGTTAGCTATTACAACCTGACCGGCATTTACGATTTTATTCGTGCTAAAGCACTACTGGCTATAGATATGAATGGCGAAATGCCCAGGTTGAGCCCACACCCCGGCCTTGAACTCGTAAAGGCCTATCACCCACTTCTGTATTTGCATAATAAGCAAAGTGGTAAAGCAATTATACCACTCAACATAAAGCTCGACAGGCAACAGCGTATACTTATCATTAGCGGACCAAATGCCGGTGGTAAAACTGTGTCGATGAAAACTGTGGGCTTATTACAGTTAATGATGCAGGCTGGCTTACTGGTACCTGTTGACCCAAACTCGGAGATGGGCATCTTCAAACAGATCATGATACATATTGGTGATACACAGTCGATAGAGCATGAGTTGAGTACATACAGCGCCCACCTGCGAGATATGAAACATTTCATGGATTTTGCCAATGGCAAAACATTGTTCTTCATTGATGAGCTGGGTAGCGGATCGGACCCCAACCTGGGTGGTGCATTTGCAGAAGCTATTGTAGAAGAACTGGCACGTAGACACGCATTAGGTATTATTACTACCCACTACCTGAACCTGAAAGTAATGGCTGGTAAAGTACAAGGTATTGTGAATGGTGCCATGGCTTTTGATGAAGCGAAACTGGAACCGCTATACCAATTGACTGTTGGCAAGCCGGGCAGCTCATACACTTTCGCTATTGCGCAACGCAGTGGCTTATCGAAAGAGATAATAGAACGTGCGCGGCAAATAACCGACCGTGGCCACTTTAAGCTGGATAAGATGCTGCACCAAACCGAACAGCAATCGCAACAGCTCGCCGAAAAAGAAAAAGAAGTAAACAGGCTGCTGAAAGAAAATGAACGCCTGAACCGCAACTATGAGGAGCTTATTGACAAAGAAAAACTAAAACAACACTACACTACCATAAAGCTACAAAACCAGATAAAAAAAGAAGAGTTGGAATACCTGCGCGATATGGAGCGCAAATTCAAGCAGATAATACACGACTGGAAGCGTGCCGAGAACAAACAAGAAGTGATAGCCGCAGCAGAGAATGTGTTGTTTAAAAAGAAACAGATACAGGCCAATGCCGCCATGGCCAAGAAAGCTGATAAGAACTATGAAGTAACCGGCAGTACCCCACAAGTGGGCGACCTGGTGCGCAATAAAGTGAATCACCAGGTAGGCACGCTAACAGAGGTACGCGAGAAACGAGCTATTGTACAAATAGGACAAATGCCCTTTAACGTAAACCTTAATGAATGGCTGGTAGTACGCAAAAAGGATAAACCGCATATCAAGAGGAAGGGAAAGGGTTAACCCTACATCATACCTTTCACCAGGTTGCCTAACCTTTTCATGGCAAGCTCTACTTCCGGTTTCCATTGCATGCCGTAAGTAAGGCGCATACAGTTGCGGTACCTGTCTTGCAGGGTAAACATACTGCCTGGCGCTATGCTTATCTTTTGTTCAATGGCCTCGCGGTATAGCTGGTATGTATCAATATGTTTTGCCATTTCAACCCACAGTATATAACCACCCTGGGGGTTACTCACCTTTGTTCCTTCAGGAAAATATTCGCCAATTGCACGTATACTGTGCAGGCTGTTAGCATGCATTACTTGCCGTAGTTTACGCAGGTGGTGCTCGTACCTGCCTGTAGCCAGGAAATTGGCAATAGCTGCCTGCTGTATACTGGCCGATGTTATACTATGGTAAAGCTTCAAACTCTTCACCCTGTCTTTATATTTGCCCGGTGCCACCCAACCTATACGGTAACCCGGTGCAAGTGTTTTAGATATAGAACTGCACCATAGCACATTACCCTCCTCGTCAAAGCTCTTGCAAGTCTTGGGGCGTTTCTGTCCAAAATAAACATCGCCATAAATATCATCCTCAATTAGTGGCACTCCGTGCCGCGATAATAATTTCACCAATGCTTCTTTTTGCTCATCGGGCATACAATAGCCTGTGGGGTTGCTAAAGTTGGTTACAAAATAGCAAGCCTTTACATTATGCTTTTCCAATGCTTTTTTCACATCATCTGGGTCAACACCTGTATCGGGGTCGGTGGGCAACTCTATCAGCTTCAGGCCTATACTCTGGGCAAAACGTATAGTACCAAAGTACACGGGGCTTTCTACAGCAATAGTATCACCTGGCTTAGTTAGCGCCATCATACAGTAGGCAATGGCATTCATACAGCCGGCGGTCGTAATGATATCATCGGGCTGCAGGTTGCCGGCAGCTGCAACCGAAGAGCGCGCTATCTGCCTGCGTAGCGACAGGTTACCCTGTATATCTTCATATGAAACACCGTTGGCAGGCAGCTCGCGCATGGCCTGTATCATGGCTTTGTTTAGCTTAGCAAGTGGTAACAGCTCTGTGGCAGGCACGCTCGATGAAAAACGTATCACATCAGGTATGGAGAAATCATCATACACTTCTGCTATTATGGCTTCTACATTTTTACTATTGGGTGCTGATCTTGGCGCACTTTTTTTAACCTTTTCCGGAAAACGTGATGGACTGAAGGAAACATAATAGCCGGATTGGGGGCGCGATTCGATGAGCCCTTTGCCTTCTAAATGATAATAAGCCTGCAATGTAGTACTCACGCTTACTTCATGTTCTTTACTTAACAAACGTACAGAAGGCAATTTGTCACCTATACTCAACACATTATCCAGTATCTGCTTTTCTATGCCCTCAGCAATATGCAGGTACAAATGCTCGTTCTTACCCTTTACATCAATCTTCATAAAAAACTGTTATGGTCGAAATTACAAAAATTGTATCTGTTTTGTTTCAAAAAATCAATTCATTTTTGCCTTATTGAAATTGGATAAACTCTTAAGCTGAATGAAGACTCAAACAAAGGCATACCTGGCATTGGCATTTATAGCAATAGTATGGGGCACAACTTACCTGGCAATACGTGTGGCAGTATTACACTACCCTGCCTTTTTGATGGCGGCGGTAAGGCAGGTAACTTCTGCAATTATAATAATGGGTATTGCACTGGCCATGAGCCGGAAGATTGACCTTTCGCCAAAAAACATAAAGCAACAAATGCTGGTTGGTTTTTTACTAATAACACTTGGCAACGGGTTGGTAAGCTGGGCCGAGAAATATGTACCAAGCGGCATAGCTGCATTGATCTGCTCTATGATGCCTATTGTAACGGTTATCATCAACCTCATTAGCGTAAAAGGAGAACGTATCAATGCATCTATAGTTATTGGTATGTTGCTGGGGTTTGCAGGTATTGCACTTATATTTAAAGACGACCTGGGGCAGTTTAGCAACTCACAATATTTATTAGGCATTATTTGCCTGTTTTGTGCTACATCCAGTTGGTCGCTTGGTAGTGTGCTGAATAAAAAGAACACCTCTAAGATCAATCCTGTATTCAATTCTGGTTTGCAAGTGTTTTTTGGGGGGATATTCCTTTTTGCAGGCAGCCCGTTTATTGACAGTTATGACAATCTGGTGCTGTGGCAGCCAGACGCATTCTGGTCGCTAATCTATCTTATTGTATTTGGCTCGGTACTGGCCTATACAGCTT
>JAEZIL010000286.1 GCA_023436685.1 Bacteroidota bacterium
CAACAGGCTAAACCAAAACCTTTCCATACAGAAACTTTTTAGCAATAATGGAGAAATAGAAACACAGGCATGGGCCACAGCAGTGAGTACTTTATTGAACCCTGTGTATAGTGATGAAACCGATGACGAGGCCAGGCAGCCTGTATATGCCGCCAAATTTTACAATCAGGTAGGTCAACATCCATTAGCTATAAAACAATTGCTACCGGTTATAGGAAATTTCGAGAATGATGCGGAAGCGCAACAGACATTAGGCGATCTGTACATGAATTATGCACGGTCATCGAGCGACCCTAAAGTGCAGAAGTCCAGGTTGGATAGTTCATTCAATTATCTATCTAACGCTGAAGAAATAGATGACAACCTGGAAGGTGTATATAACTCGCTGGGAAACTGGTATGTAGCTACAGGCAACTATCCTAAAGCCCAGCAAGCATTTAAAAAAAGTATACGGAAAAAAGCAGACGACGATTATGCCTACTATATGCTGGGCATGAGCCACCGCATGGTATGGCTGAATACGAAGGAGGAAGAGGAGCGGGACGCTATGGTAAAAGCACTGAAGCGGGCAAACAAACTAAACCCGGCTAATACCAAAGCTAAACTGTACCTGGCAGAAGGAGAAATGGATAGTAAAAAAGACGAGGCAATAGTCTACTTGAAAAAAGCCATAGCAGCAGGTGATGTGTGGGATACAGAAGAAACAAAGCTGCTAAACAGCCTGAAAGCAAAGGCGGAACTATAGGTTAGTAGCTTGAATTTTTAGTTAGATAATATTGTCGCATTTTTACGGAATGAAATGGCAAAGCCTATATAGTGCGAGGCGTACGGGACAACCGGCAAACAAGAAATATAGTAGCGACGAGCAGAGAAGTCAGTATTTGGTGGACTACGACCGCATTATATTCTCTTCGGCATTCCGCAGGTTGCAGAATAAGACTCAGGTTTTCCCCTTACCCGGTGCTGTATTTGTGCATAACAGGCTTACCCATAGTTTGGAAGTTGCCTCGGTAGGCCGCTCTTTAGGTAAAGCTGTAGGCGATATGATCGCTAAGAGATATCCTGATGAAGGAGAGCAATTCACCGAGTTTTATAAGTACGAATTACCATCGGTAATAGCAGCAGCTTGCCTGGCTCATGATATTGGTAACCCGCCATTCGGCCATTCGGGTGAGGATGCAATACGCACCTATTTCACAGGATTGGACGAACCCACTAAAGAAATCATTCACAAAGCCCTTAATGATAACCAGCTAAAAGATTTTGAGCGATTTGAAGGTAACTCGAATGCGTTGCGTTTGTTGACGGAAAAGTTTAATGAACAAGAAGAAACAACTTTCAGGCTTACCTATGCAACAATAGCATCTATCGTAAAATATCCTTGTTCCTCTACTGAAGGCTTCGATAAAAGCACAGGGCTGATAGCTACAAAGAAATCAGGATTTTTTGATAGTGAACTAGAGACATACAGATCGATAGCGGAAGAATTGGGCATACCTAAGAAAGAAGGGTACAAGAATGTATATGCGCGCCATCCGTTTGTATATCTTACGGAAGCGGCAGATGATATCTGCTACCGAGTGATAGACCTGGAAGATGCACACAGGCTGCATATAGTACCCCTGCAGGTTATCAAAGACCTGTTTTACCCATTCTTTCCAAATGAAGAAGGATATGGTAGCCGCAGCTATATAGAAAGCAAAGTTGAGAACCTGGTAGATGATAACCAGAAAGTACAGTACATACGTGCTGTGTGGATAGGGTTGATGGTGGGCAAACTATCTAAAATATTCATGGAACAGGAAGAGGCTTTGCTGAATGGCACGCTGGAGAAAGACCTGCTGAAATGCCTGCCGGAGCATGAGCAGAAACTGATAGACAAAATCAATGAATATTCTACTAAGTATATCTATAACTACAAATCAGTAGTAGAGATAGAAATAGCTGGTTATAATGTGATAGGCGGATTGTTGAAGGAATTTGTACACGCAGTACTTTATCCCCACGAAACAAAATCGAAGAAGATAATCAGGCTGGTGTCAAAGCAATTCACCATAACGCAGAAAGAAGAAGATATCTATAAAGATATACAGGCGGTAGTAGATTTTATATCGGGTATGACCGACCTGTATGCCATAGACCTGTACCGTAAAATAACCGGAATCACTATACCCGAAATAAGATAAGCCATGCATCCGCGTAACCTGAGAATAGAAGAGTTTACATATGACCTGCCCGATGAGCGGATAGCTAAATATCCTTTGCAGGAAAGAGATACTTCGAAGCTATTGGTATACCGTAATGACGACATTAAAGACGATCAATACAGGAACATAGCACAGTATATACCTGAGGGAACATTATTAGTATTTAACCAAACCAAAGTAGTGAACGCCCGCCTGCTATTTAAAAAAGAGACAGGCGGCGTAATAGAAGTATTTTGCCTGGAGCCGCATAGCCAGTATGCAGATATACAAACAGCCATGCTGCAACGTAGCGAAGTACTGTGGCAATGCATGATAGGTGGTGCCAGCAAATGGAAGCATGGTATGGTGCTTACCATTCAACATAGGGCGCCTGATTTTATATTGCGTGCGCAAATTGTGGACAGGCAACCCGGTGTGTTTACAATGGAGCTGAAATGGGATAATGAAATGAGTTTTGCGGAAGTGCTTCATTATATAGGCAAAGTACCACTACCACCCTACCTGCACCGCGACGCAGAAGTTAGAGATGAAGAGACTTACCAAACCATATACGCCAAAGAAGAAGGAAGCGTAGCAGCGCCTACTGCCGGCCTGCATTTTACCGATGCAATCTTTAAAAGTATAAAGGAGAAAGGCATAATCACCGATTTTGTTACACTTCATGTAGGAGCTGGAACGTTCAAACCCGTGAAAGCCGAAACCATGGCGGAGCATGATATGCATTCGGAATGGATAGATGTAACCGTTGAGACAATCGAAAACATAATCCGCCATTTGGATACGGGTGTGATACCTGTAGGTACCACCAGTATGCGTACGCTGGAAAGCCTGTACTGGATAGGAGCTAAACTCTTGCAACATATTGCACCCGAAGCCGGTAGCATAGCGGTGAGTCAATGGGATCCATATGAGCTAAAAACTGATGTACTACCACTACAAGCATTAAAAGCTTTGATGAACTATTTGTTACAGACAAACCAACACCGATTGCTGGTACGTACACAGATAATGATAGCCCCCGGCTACGAATTTAAAATAGCCAAAGGGCTGGTTACAAATTTTCATCAGCCACAGTCAACACTGTTGCTGTTGGTATCTGCATTTACCAAAGGCAACTGGCGTAAAGTATACGACCATGCGCTGGCAAATAATTACCGCTTCCTTAGCTATGGCGATGGTTGCCTGCTGCTGCCATAGAATGCAGGTTTTACTCCAACATTAATAAATAGTTACATCTGCTGCTTACAGCAGGTATTTAGTAGCTTTGCTGCCATTAATACATAATAGGTGACCACACAAGAGTTTATAGCAGCTGCATTGAAAGAAGACATTGGCCCCGGCGACTATTCAACACTGGCAGCCATAGATAAAGAGGCGCAAGGTAAAGCAGTATTAAAAGTAAAGGAAGCAGGTATATTGGCAGGTGTTGCTCTGGCCGAAGAGATATTCTATTTTCTGGAGCCGGACGCACAGTTCACCATCTACAAAAACGATGGAGACAAGGTGCAGGTAGGTGATATAGCTTTTGAAGTGTCGGCAAAGGTGCATACCATATTGCAGGCGGAGCGGCTAACGCTAAACTGCATGCAGCGCATGAGTGGGATAGCTACACTAACCAATGTGTACGTAGAAAAGATTAAGCAATATTCAACTAAAATACTGGATACCCGTAAGACCACGCCTTTATTTCGTTTTTACGAAAAAGAAGCGGTGCGCATAGGTGGTGGCGTAAACCACCGCATGGGGCTGTACGATATGGTGATGCTGAAAGACAACCACATAGATTTTTGTGGTGGCATAGAAAAGGCAATACAGCGTACACAGGAGTACCTGAAACAAAACCACCTTGATTTGCAAATTGAAGTAGAGACCCGAAATATTGAAGATGTCAAAAAGGTGCTTTCTGTAGGTGGTGTACACCGTATAATGCTGGACAATTACAAACCCGAGGATATAAAAGAAGCGGTTCAACTGATTGACGGTAAATATGAAACCGAAGCATCGGGGGGTATTAACCTAGGAAATATTGAAGAATATGCCAGGCAAGGTGTTACCTATATTTCGGTAGGCGCTATCATACATCATGCGGTTAGCATGGACCTAAGCCTGAAAGCAGACCTGGCATGAACAAGAAACATTTAGTGTTCATCATCAACCCGAAATCGGGTGTTGATAGGCAGAAGGCCATACAGGCAGCTATAAATAGTACGCTTGACCAACAGCAATACAGCTACGAAATTATACATACCCAATATGCAAAGCACGGTACCGAGCTTGCTAAAGACGCTGCGGAGAAAGGGGCTTATGCTGTTGTAGCTGTAGGTGGCGATGGATCGGTGAACGACATAGTGGCCGGTTTGCTGAATACCGATACTGCATTGGCTATCATCCCCAAAGGTTCGGGTAATGGTATGGCACGCACCATGCAGATACCATTGAAGGAAATAGAAGCGATAGAAGTTATCAACAAAGGCAATAGCATTAAGATGGATATAGGCTTTGCTAATGGCAAGCCGTTCATAAGTAATGCCGGTGTAGCTTTCGATGCCTTGATATCGAAGAAATTTGCTAAAAGCGTACGCCGCGGGTTTGCTATGTACAGCTGGCTGGTAACCAAACATATGTGGACCTATAACGAATGGGACTGGCATATAACCATCGATGGCAAACAGATAAAAGAAAAAGCATTCATCATTAGCGTTGCTAATGGTAAACAATTTGGTTACAACTTCCAGATAGCACCTCAAGCCGACTATACGGATGGTATCTTCAATGTTATTATTATCCGAAAATTTCCAAAGATATTGGGAGGATTGCTGGTGCTTCGTGCTATGAATGGTACTATAACCGGTAGTCCGTATGTAAAACAATACACGGGCAGGGAAATAACTATCTCGCATCCTGAATTAAAATTGATGCAGACTGATGGCGACGCACACCCGTGCGAGAATAAAATACATTTCCACATAGAGATGGGCCTGCAGAAAGTGCTAGTGCCTTAAGAGGCGCTTTTGCTATACTTCCACCTTCGGTGCGACCATAGCCAGTTCTCGGGCTGGTTTTCTATTTGCTGTTCCATAAACTGCACATAGCGCTGTGTTATCTCGCCCTCGGCAGTAGATGCTGCGTTGTCGGTCAGCAATTCCAGATGAACGTAATAGTAACCACGTTTCACTTTTTTGATGCCTGCAAATACTACAGCCGCATTGGCCCTGCGAGCCAGTTGTTCAGGGCCTTTAAAGAATGGGGCGTCACGGTGCATGAATGATACCCAGGCAGCGTGCTTTATATCCGAGGGGTTTTGATCGGCAATGAGCCCAACTATATAACGCATACCCTGCAGGCGCTGCATAGCTTTTTTAGCCTTCATAGATATAAGCCATGCACCACTACGCGTACGCAGGTGTTGCATTAGCCTATCGAAGCCTGTATTATTAAAAGGCATATAGAAACCGGCAAATTGCTGTTGTACATTATATTGACAGGCTACATTAGCCCATTCCCAATTGTAGGTGTGGCCTAGCAAAGCATAGGTATCTTTACCCTCCTCGTATAATTTGTGAAATACTTCCCAGTTGCCCGGAATACGGCGGTTGAGTTGTTTTTTAGAGATGGTGAGTAGCTTTAAGGTTTCCACCCACTGGTCGCAAAAGTTATGATAGAATTTTTTGCAGATAGTCTTTAACTCTTCATTGCTTTTATGGGGGAAAGCGTTCTGTAAATTCTCTCGTACTACTTTCTTGCGATAAGGAGTTAGGTAATAAATAATGAAATAAGTAAGATCGGCCAGCAGGTATAGCACACGTAGCGGTAGCAAAGCCAGTGGATATAGCAATATGAGTAAGACGTAATACAAAACTGGCTAATTATATTTCGGGGCCCATAAGATTGTATATCTTTTGGATATCCTTCAGTATTTTATCGAAGTCGATGTTGAGGTCTTTCAGCATGCCAGTTTGCAGGTTAAACACCCAACCATGTACGGTAGGGTATTTATTATCCAGGTAAGACTTCTGTACTACTGCTGTTTTTATAACGTTCACGCACTGTTCCTGTACGTTCAGTTCTACCAGTCTGTTGTATCGTTCATGGTCGTCCTTAATGCCATCCAGCTCATCCTGGTGCAGGCGGTACACATCTCGTATGTTGCGCAACCACGGGTTCAGCAGGCCCATGTCTTTCGGTGTCATAGCAGCTTTTACCCCGCCACAGTTGTAGTGGCCACAAACTATTATATGCTTCACGCTCAGGTGTGCTACTGCGTAGTTCAATACTGACATTACATTCAGGTCAATATTATTAACCAGGTTGGCTATGTTGCGATGCACGAATACGTCGCCGGGTGCCAGGCCCATTATTTCGTTTGCAGGCACGCGGCTGTCGGAGCAGCCTATGTACAGATAATTCGGTTGCTGGTCGGCGGAGAGCTTTTTCAGGAAATCGGCATCTTTCGCCTGGTTATCAGCCACCCATTTTTTATTGTTCTCGAATATCTCACTATATGTAGCCATAATACAAAGATTATATTCAAAGCTAAATAAACATTTCTTAAACGGTCGATAACCGTTAATTTTACGCCCTCAAATAATGTAATATGAAACTGGTAACATATTCGAAGAACGGTATAGAGCAACTGGCTTTTTTAGTAGGTGATATGCTGTATGATACACAGGCTGCCAACCACAAGCTGCCAAGCACTATGATGCAGCTGCTAAACAACTGGGAAGCATTGGTAGGCTTGGCTAAGCAAACCAACGATGATATAAAGAATGGTAAGCTGACGGTAGAAGGTACGGCATATGAAACTGCTACGGTAATGGCACCAGTACCAAGGCCAACTTCTTGCCGCGATGGTTATGCATTTCGCCAACACGTAGCTGCCGCGCGCCGCAACCGGAAAGTAGATATGATACCGGAGTTTGATCAGTACCCGATATTTTATTTTACAAATCATAATGCCATACAAGGCCCGGGAGAGATACGCTGCATGCCCGATCATTTTCAGAAACTGGATTTTGAACTGGAAGCAGCTATTGTGACGTGTAAGAAAGGCCGTAATATAAAAGCAGAAGAGGCTGATGAATATATTGCCGGCTACATGATAATGAACGACATGAGCGCTCGCACACTGCAAATGGAAGAAATGTTGCTGAACCTGGGCCCTGCAAAAGGTAAAGACTTCAGTACGGTAATAGGCCCTATGCTGGTAACACCCGATGAACTGGAGCAATACAAAGTGCCTGCAAAAGAGGGGCATGTAGGTAATAGCTATGACCTGAAGATGCGCTGCTTTGTGAATGGCATACAAGTAAGTGAAGGCAGCGTAGGCGATATGGACTGGACATTTGCAGAGATACTGGAACGCTGTGCTTATGGTGTAGACCTGATACCCGGCGAAGTGATAGGCAGCGGTACGGTAGGTACAGGTTGCTTCCTGGAGTTGAACGGTACAGGCTTGCTGAACGACCCTAACTATAAAGTGCAATGGTTGCAACCTGGCGATGTGGTAGAAATGGAAATAGATGGCCTTGGTAAACTGGTGAATACCGTAGTAGCAGAAAACACCGACTGGAGCATTCTGAAACTGAAAAAGAATATCAAATAATGAGGTTCTCGAAAGATACTGTTGTAGGTGTGATAGGTGCCGGGGCTATGGGTTCGGGTATTGCACAGGTAGCTGCAATGGCCGGGCACAATATAGTATTGTTTGACACTAATGAAGCAGCACTGGATAAGGCAAGAACAGCCCTGCACAAGACGCTGGAAAAGCTGGTAGAGAAAGGTAAAATAGGCAGCGTGCAGGAAATAACTGAACGCTTTACTTATGCCACGCAAGCCAATGCCTTTGCTACCTGCGGTTTAATAATAGAGGCTATAGTAGAGAACCTGGATGTAAAGAAAAAAGTATTTAGCGGGCTGGAAGATGTGGTGAAAGAGAGTTGCGTTTTGGCTAGTAATACCTCATCGCTGTCCATCACATCGATAGCGGCCGCTTGTAAAAAATCAGAGCGGGTTATTGGCTTGCACTTCTTCAACCCAGCACCATTGATGGCATTGGTTGAAGTGATACCTGCCGTGCAAACGGAAGAAGCACTGGTAGCAGAAGCAAAAGAGCTAATGGCGCAATGGGGGAAAGTACCCGTTATAGCTAAAGATACACCAGGCTTTATAGTGAACCGTGTAGCAAGGCCTTACTATGGCGAAGCAATACGTATATACGAAGAAGGCATAGCCAGCAAAGAAACTATCGACTGGGCAATGACTGAAATAGGCGGCTTCCGTATGGGGCCATTTACTTTGATGGATTACATAGGCCACGACGTGAACTATGTAGTTACCGAAACGGTGTTCCAATCGTTCTTCTACGATCCACGTTTCAAGCCCTCGTTCTCGCAAAAGCGATTGCTGGAAGCGGGATGGCTGGGACGTAAGACAGGCCGTGGCTTTTATAACTATGCCGAAGATGCTGTACAGACAGAACCTAATAAAGATATAGTGCTGGGTACGCAGATAGTAGAACGTGTAGTAGCAATGCTGATGAACGAAGCAGCAGATGCACTGCACCTGAATATCGCATCGGCTAAAGACTTGGACTTAGCTATGACCAAGGGTGTGAACTACCCTAAAGGATTGCTTGCCTGGGCCGATGAATGGGGTGTTGAAAAACTGCTATCGATACTGGACGGTTTATATAACGAATATCACGAAGACCGCTACCGTGCCAGCGCTTTATTGCGTAAGGCAGTAGCAGATCAACTTAAGTTGACTAACTAGCTGTAAAAGATATTATTGAGCTTTTGGCCGGCATTCCTGCAAAGTAGTGTCGGCCATTACTTTGTCTATATTTTCCATAAAGTCGGATACTTTGGGGTATTTCGTCATTAGCTTATCCAGCATGCAATTACAATAAGTATCTTTTTCTGTGTCTGTTTTGGCCCAGGTAGCTTCATCCTTGCAGCTTGTCAGGTACATGTCTTTGGTTTCACTGTCCCATGTATTTTCGCACGACGAAAAAAAGATACCAGCAACAAAAAGGGAAATAAGCTTTTTCATGAGCAGAAATTAAACAGGTAAATAACTTAATTTGGCACAAGGTTATTGTGCATTCTTAAAGATATAAAACCATGTTTAATATTACTATACTTTATGGCGCTATTCGCGAAGGGAGGCAAAGCATAAGAGCTGCTAGGGCTATTGAACATGCACTACGGGCTACAGGAAAGGTGAACGTTACATTTATAGATATAAAAGAATATAACCTACCCGTAATGGAAGCCCGCCTGAAAGATATGACGGATCCCCCTGAAAACCTGCTGAAAATAAGCAGGATGTTGTCTGGCGCTGATGGGCTAGTATTCGTGACACCTGAATACAACAACAGTTATGCAGGGGCATTTAAAAATGCAATAGACTATTTCACTAAGGAATGGGCGAAGAAGCCAATAGGTATTGTGTGCGCATCAGACGGTAAGCAGGGTGGCCTTAATGCATCTAATCTGTTGCAGCTGTTGGTATTAGCCATAGGCGCATTCCCAATGCCATACAAATTGCTGGTACCGGAACTACCAAAGACTTTGGATGAGCAGGGCAAACCACTCAACGAGATCATGGAAAAGAATCTGAAAAAGTTTACAGATGAATACCTTTGGTTTGTGGAGGCTATAGCTACACAAGTGAATAAAACCAAAGCGTAAAATAATTGTCGCAAATAATTAAAGTGGCTACAATATCGTAAATTTGCACCCGCATGAATTTGCAGGTGTTGTTGGGAATGTATCAGGAGGATATCCGCGTAAAACAAATAGCGGCCGGGATCTCGTTGCCTGATACCAAGCTGAGAGTACAACTCGATAATCTTCGGGGGTCTTCCATCAATTTTATTGCTACAGCCGTGTGGCAATTGCGCGACGCCAATCACGTGTTCATTTTGAACGACCGTGAAGAGGCTGCCTATTTCCACAACGACCTGGAGCAACTGACCAATGCAATGGACATTTGTTATTTCCCCGATTCTTTTAAACGCACCGGCAACTTTAGCGAGCTGAACAGCAGCCATGTAATGCTTCGGACAGAAGCGCTGACGAAATTCAGCGGAAAAGAGCCGCATAAGAAGGTGCTGGTAACTTACCCTGAAGCACTATTTGAAAAAGTAGTGAATCCGAAAACACTTTCGGGTAATATGATAAGCATAAAGGTTGGCGAGAACCTGAAGGTAGATGAGCTGCTGGCAAAGTTTACAGGCCTGGGCTTTAAGCGCGAAGACTTTGTTTATGAACCTGGGCAGTTTGCTATGCGTGGTGGTATATTGGATATTTACTCTTTTGGTAACGAGCATCCATACCGGCTGGAGTTGTTTGGCAACGAGGTGGATAGCATCCGCATCTTCAATCCTGAAACACAGCTATCAGAAAGAAAGCTATTGCAAGTATCGATACTGCCAAATATAGAAACTAATTTCACAGCGCAGGAAAAGATATCTCTGCTCGATTACCTGCCTGCCAATACTGTGATATGGGCAAAAGATTTTGATTTTACTATTGGGCGATTGGGTAAGCTGGAAACAGAACTGCCGGAAGATTTTGGTAAAGGGAAAGTAGCGGTAGACCATGATGAAGATGTGCTGAAAGAGCTGACCCGAGAAGATTTTGAAACACCTGAACGCTGGAAGGAATTACTAACGCAACGCCATCTTATAGAATGGTACAACCACTCGTTGGGTAAAATAACCGGCGATGAAGTGCACCAGGTGCAATTTGCTACAGAAGAACAACCTGTTTTCAACAGGCAGTTCGATATGCTGATCAGTAACCTACAGCAGCAAACGGCTAAAAATTATACGGCATTCATATTTGCAGAAAACCCTAAGCAGCTAGAGAGATTGCGTAGTGTGTTTGAAGACCTGAATGCACAAATACAATTTGTACCGCTACCTACGGCTATCAGCAAAGGGTTTATCGATCATGATAAAAAAATACTTTGCTATACCGATCACCAGATATTTCAACGCTACCACAAATACAAAGTAAAGCAGGCATACAGCAAAGGCAAGGCACTCACTATGCGTGCCCTACGCGAATTGCAGCCCGGCGATTTTGTAACACACATCGACCATGGTGTGGGATTGTATAGTGGTTTACAGAAGATAGAAGTGAATGGCAATATGCAGGAGGCGATACGCATCATCTATCGCGATAACGATGTGCTCTATGTGAATATCAACTCGCTGCATAAAATAAGTAAGTATACAGGTAAAGAAGGTACAAGGCCCAAGGTGAATAAGCTAGGTAGTGATGCCTGGGAAAAACTTAAGAACAAAACCAAGAAGCAGGTAAAAGACATTGCTACCGACCTGATAAAGCTATACGCTAAACGCAAAGCATCCCAAGGCTTTGCACATACACCCGATAGCTATCTTCAAACAGAGCTGGAAGCATCGTTCTTCTACGAAGATACCCCTGACCAGAGCAAGGCTACTGCCGATGTGAAGCGTGATATGGAGGCACCATCGCCTATGGACAGGCTGGTGTGCGGTGACGTAGGCTTTGGTAAAACAGAAGTGGCTATACGTGCTGCATTTAAAACGGTAGGAGATAGTAAACAGGCGGCAGTACTGGTGCCAACTACCATATTGGCATTTCAGCACTACCAGACTTTTAAGGAGAGATTGAAAGATTTCCCTGCAAATGTTGATTATATCAACCGGTTTAAATCGGCTAAGGAGAAGAAAGAAAC
>JAEZIL010000002.1 GCA_023436685.1 Bacteroidota bacterium
ATCCACAATATAATAGTTGGGTTATTGCTTAATAAATTAAAAGTAGAAAAATTAGATTTACTGCAAGCAGATATTTATTAACATGCATGGCATAACAACAAGAGCCATCCGATCAAATCGGATGGCTCATTTTATATAAATATGATTATAGTTATGCTTTAAAGTGCGAGAAAGCTTTGTTAGCTTCTGCCATACGGTGCGTATCTTCTTTCTTTTTGAAAGCACCACCTTCACCTTTAGCGGCTGCAACTATTTCATTGGCCAGCTTGTCGGCAATAGTTTTACCGTTGCGTTCGCGGCTATAACGGATCAACCATTTCATGCTCAATGATATTTTACGATCGGGGCGTACTTCTGTAGGTATCTGGAAGGTAGCACCACCAATACGGCGGCTACGCACTTCAACTGCAGGAGTAACATTAACCAAAGCGCGTTTCCATACTTCGTAACCATCTTCACCAGCAATGCTAGTTACTTTATCCAGCGCATCGTAAAACGCACTAAGTACTACAGTTTTGTTGCCACCCCACATAAGGCAGTTAACAAAACGTGTAACATTTTTATCGTTGAATTTAGGATCTGGTGCTAAAGGAAGTTTCTTAGCTTGTGCCTTTCTCATCTAATGAATTGGCTTTAATTACTTTATTAAAAATTTATTTTTTAGCTTTTTCGCGTTTTGTACCGTACTTAGAGCGGCTTTGCTTACGGTCTTTTAC
Source organism: Bacteroidota bacterium (assembly GCA_023436685.1). Taxonomy (GTDB): domain Bacteria; phylum Bacteroidota; class Bacteroidia; order Chitinophagales; family Chitinophagaceae; genus Polluticoccus. The sequence goes on from JAEZIL010000002.1 coordinate 717, forward strand.
ACCGGCAGTATCCAAAGCACCACGTACGATATGGTAACGTACACCCGGAAGATCTTTTACACGACCACCACGTATCAAAACGATAGAGTGTTCCTGCAGGTTGTGGCCTTCACCTGGTATGTATGCGATAACCTCAACTTTGTTGGTAAGACGCACTTTGGCAACTTTACGCAATGCAGAGTTTGGTTTCTTAGGAGTAGTAGTGTATACACGGGTACATACACCGCGGCGTTGCGGACAAGCATCCAAAGCACGAGACTTTGATTTTGCGCGAATTTGCTGGCGACCCTTACGAACTAATTGTTGTATTGTAGGCATTTGCTATACCGTTAGTAAAAAATTAATGGAGTGCAAAGGTAACTGTTTTTATATAACCAACAAAATTAACAACAAAAAATATTGATTATTTTCTTAAGAAGGGTTGTATAAATAAATAAAGCGCACCATAGGTGCGCATATATTAATTGAATCAGAGATGTGACATCCCTGAATAGGGAAGGCGTGGGTCTTGGTGGTTTTAACTGTTGGCACAGCGAGGGTTTAAAGGGGCTGGCCATTTTGCGTTTTGATAGCGTTACAAGTGTGTTTTCTAGTGTTAAAGCAATAGGTTTTGTGCCTATATATAAGAAGACTAATAAGTAAGATTAACGGTTGGGGTTTAACCAATATTTTTATTTGGTTAATATTTAATACTCTATTTATTTATTCTCTTGCCCGTTGCCAGAAGATGGGCAAAGCGTAGTGCAACTCCTGAGAATAGTCCTTGCATGAGCAAAATAGTGCCCTCCTCTATAATAAAGGGAAACCCGCCAGACTGGCCAGATAAGAAAGGGTATATTACAGACAAGCTCCCTGCAATTATAGATGTAATAAGGCCAAAGGATATAGCTTTAGCATACGAGGTATGATAATACGATGTTTTAATATAAAGGGCTGATACCATTAGCCCACGTAAGGTGTCGGCAACGAGGCCGGCCATCAGGGCGTTCTTTGAGAAGTGAGCGTTTACAGAAGGCATATCGCCAAAGAATAATTGTTTGCCCCAATGAAATACCATAACTGTCATTAACAGGCTAAACGTAACTAAAACAAAGCTGTAAGTGAGTTTTTTCATATACCAGGTTTTTTGGGATAACCAATAAGATAGGAAATGCCAAAACCAAGCTTATGACGCCTGATACCTGATTGCCATACATAGGATGAAAACTCTTTCCCTGCTACAAGTTCATCTAGTTGTCTGGGTAGGTAAAGGCGGGTGATAGAAATTATACCATCCCAGATAGTACAGATAGGTATAATTGGTATGAAGTATGTAAAAATGATCCGGCTAAGCCTGAATGGCTTAAAAAAAGGCGTACATAATGCAAATACAACAGGATGCACTAATATAATTCCTATTATAGTAATAATATTCTTATCACCACCGTCAAATATGGCAATAGGAGCATTTTGGTCAACCGCATCTTTCAATATCATTTTAGCTAATGGCGGTGAGAAATGGTGAAATGCTGAGAAACTGGTACGTAACCCTTTTAGTCTTGCAGGGACTTGTGTAGCATCTATCGGTTGGCGCATATAGGATATAGTATTGTTGCTGGCTTTTTGCATTTCTTCATAAGCCTCAACATTAGGAAACTTGTCAGTTAGCAAAATTGGCGTCGTATTACCGGTAAACGCTTTGAGGTGCTTCTGTACCTGTAGTATTGGACCCCCACCTCCCGAACATAAATCAATGATCTGTTGCGTATCGGAATGCTCCAGGCATTCCGATATTAGTGGGATAACAGGTTCGTAATAATTTGTTTTGCGCAGGAAAAAGCTAAGATAGTCTACCATACTGCGGCGTATGGTATCAGGAAACCATTCAAGGTCTTCAAATTCGAACAAGCGCATGCTCATCGAACATCAAAGCTAATACTTGCTAACAATTTATTATAAGATATTCTTTGAATTATTTTATTTGTCGGCGGTAGAGGTAAATAGCTAATATGCCAAATACAAAATTTGGAATCCAAACTGCTACCAATGGGTTGAGGCCGGCCTTAGTAGAAAATGTTGTAGAAAGTTGCATGGCCATTATATACATAGCGCTAATGACTATGCCCAGTGCAAGGTGCAGGCCGCTGCCGCCCCTTACTTTACGGCTGGCTATACATACGCCTATCACTACTAGTATCATACCTGCGAATGGTTGTGCTGTGCGCCTGTTTCGCTCTACATAAAAGAAATTTAGTGTTTCCCTGCCACGTAGCTTTTCTCTAGCAATGTACTTATTAAGTTCTGGGGTCGTTAAGGCTTCTTTTATAGCATCATCTTCTTCAAGGTCTTTAGGTGTAAACGATGGGTATTTTCTTGTTAGCTCCGGGTAGTTAACAATAGATTCTTTAATACCATCGTTGGTACGGATGAGTACATTAAACAGTTTCCATTCTTTTTTTATACTATCGTAGCTGGCACGGTCGGCAAAGAGCTTTTCTTTCAACAGGGTTCCATCAACTTTTTCTGCAGTAAAACGGTATCCAACATTATTCTTGTAATCATAGCTCTGCATATATACGTACAAACCTTTCGATAACTGCAGGTGCACATTCCTGTCAGACGAAGTAAGGGCATTATGTACATATTTATCTTCAAAATCAAGACGCTGTTTATTGGCGTTAGGTACTATCCAATGGTTGCTCACCAGCGATATCATACAGAGAAATCCGCCCCCTATAATATAAGGCCTTAAAAAGCGCTGGAAAGAAGTGCCAGAAGCCAATATGGCGATGATCTCTGACCTATAGGCCATTTTAGATGTGAAAAAGATGGTAGCTATGAACAGGAATAGTGGAAACAGCAATGCCGTGATATGCGGAACAAAGTTTTTGAAATAGTTGAGAATGGCGAGGGCAGGTGCTTTCTTTTCTACAAAGTCCTCTACCTTCTCGGTATAGTCGATAACACATGCAATAACCGCCAGTATGA